>CAZFWZ010000001.1:0-63549 GCA_964522765.1 uncultured Caulobacterales bacterium
CCTACTCTTAAACAAGGCGGCGCCATAGGTCTATGATAGGCTTATGATTTATCTGCTATTCGTGCAATTAATGGGAGAGTGTGGCACAGTTCACACATTAAACGCGCGTACCACGTCTGAAATTGTCAGGATTGCTCTATTATATCGCGCATATTGTGATTATGGAAGAAGAGTTTGTGTATCTAAGAAATTGTACATCTAAAGGGCCGAAAATTAGTCCCATATTATGTCAGAGGAGGGTTTATTGTAAACGCAAAATGCTCTGTGTTTAGCTATATAGTTAAGCCTGCCTTCGACGCGGTGAGCCGAGGTATGCGTGAGGAGTATCTACCGATGAGAACGCCTGTATGTCATTTTTAATCGTCTGTAAAATGTTCGGGTTGTCATGTCCAATATCTGCGTATTCAAGTAAAATAAGGGTTTTATATTTCAGATCTTCGAAATTGCGGGGTTGATAATTGATAATACTATCGAAATTTTTGGCCCATTTTTGCGCCTGAACTTTTTCATTTTTAATATATCTGGCTAATGTTGATTCATCCGTAGCGCTCGCACCGGGGTGCTTCTCGGAAAACTCTTCAACCTCTTGGGTCGTGGTATCTAAGCATGTTTCAACTTGCTTAATATCTTGCAGAAGGGCCTCTAAAGAGGTTTTTGTAGGAGGTAAAGTCATTTGGAGTGCGCCCTGACGATGTATACTCTGAATCGATTATCGATAATATAATTAATACTTTCATAAAATGACTGAAATTGCAATAGGTACCACTTAAAGGTGTGCCGACAAACGAGAGTTAGGTTTGAATGGATTTATTTTGCTTGATACAAGCTGGCCAGCTCAACCTTGCATCTGAGGTGGATAGCCGTTCCAACGCTTAATTGTCTTCATCACGAGAGAACTTTGAATACGGCTTACGTTAGGTAAGGCAGCTATCACGCGGCGATAAATCTTCTCATAGCTTTCTGTATCAGGCGCGGCGACTTTCAAGAGGTAATCTGCTGAACCCGTCATCAGGTGGCATTCCAAAACTTCGGGCCGGGCAATGGCGGCCGATTCAAACTCGGATAGGGCTTTCTCGGATTGTGTTTCTAGGGACAGCTCGACGTAAAATGTCATGACATAGCCGAGCGCTTGACCGTTTAACCTCGCCGCATATCGTTCAATCACGCCTCGCTCTTCGAGGAGGCCAATGCGGCGATGACAAGCGCTTGGCGAGAGGCCGGCACTGTCTGAAATTTGCGCGATTGTTTGGCGGCAATCGGCTTGTAAAGACTCCATGATTTTTCTATCAATATTGTCAATCATGGAATATTATCCTAATATATTATTGTATGTTTGAATATTATTCAGAAAATTTCTCTAAATCAACTCATTTTCGTATGACGAAGTGACGCCATTTTGCTAAGTTGAGACATAAATCAAAGCTGGAGGTTAGAATGCTCATTGGTGTGCCAAAAGAAATTAAAGTTCACGAATACCGTGTGGGTTTGACGCCGGAGTCCGTCGAAGAGCTCGTGGTAGCGAAACAAGAGGTCATCGTAGAAACAGGCGCAGGAGCCGGCATTGGCGCAGATGATGCGGCTTATGAAGCGGCGGGCGCAACAATCGCACCAGATGCGGCCACTGTCTTTGCTAAAGCTGATATGATTATTAAAGTTAAAGAACCGCAGCCGCAGGAATGCGCTATGCTGCGGCAGGGGCAGATTCTTTACACTTATCTACACCTCGCGCCCGATCCAGAGCAGACCAAAGCGCTGATTAAATCAGGCGCGATTTGTATCGCTTATGAAACTGTTACGGATGAAAGTGGCGACTTACCGCTTTTGAAACCCATGTCGCAAGTCGCGGGACGTTTAGCTGTTCAAGTCGGCGCTACGGCTTTGCAAAAAGTTGGCGGCGGCCGAGGTGTTTTGCTCGGCGGCGTGCCGGGCGTAGCCCCTGCCAAGGTTATTGTGATTGGCGGCGGCGATGTTGGATTTAATGCGGCTCAAATGGCTGTAGGTCTTCATGCTGATGTGACAATTCTAGACCGCGATAATCAAGTTATGGATGAGCTTTGCCGTTATTTTGGCGCCAGCGCTAAAATCGTGCGTTCAACACCAGCTGTCCTTAACGAGATGGTGAAAACGGCTGACCTTATCATCGGGGCTGTGCTCATTCCGGGTGCGGCGGCGCCAAAGCTTATCACGCGCGAAATGCTGGGAACAATGATGGACGGGTCAGTTTTAGTTGATGTGGCGATTGACCAAGGTGGTTGTTTTGAAACCTCCAAAGCGACAACACATGCTGACCCAACCTACATCGTTGACGGCGTTGTTCATTACTGCGTGGCCAATATGCCGGGTGCAGTGGCGCGAACCTCTACCTATGCGCTGAACGCGGCGACGCTTGGACATGCGAAAAACATCGCGCGTCGCGGATGGAAGAAAGCTCTTAAAGCGGATCCGCATCTGCTTAATGGGCTCAACGTCTGCGAAGGTAAGCTGACTTACGCGGCTGTGGGCGAAGCTCTTGGGATTGAGACGACCGACCCTAAATCTTGCTTAAAATAAGCTAATCTGCGAAGCGGGAGTTATGGAAACGCCCGCTCATTTTTCCAAAATACTAAATGACCAGCTGTCCGTACAGGCATGGCTAGACCCGCGCTTGTCGAGCTTGCCCGGAGTGCAGCCTCTCACTCGCGAGGATTGGTTGCTGCGTGATGAGGTGTTTACGCAGCAAATGGCGTATCGAGATTGGCTGCTAATGCATCAGCGCGGCGCTGTTTTTGCGCAGACGCAGCAAGCGAATGAAGCGGCAGAAGAGCTGCGCGATATTATTATCCATGATTGCGGATTTGAGAAAAACGGTGGTCTTGTAACGCGGCCTGATGGTGTGTCTGTCGGTATTACGGCTGATGCGCCGCTCATTACTGCTGCACGTCTCACTCAATCGGATTTATGCATCTTCCAAGATGCGGGCGGGTCGCATATCCTCACCGCAGGCGTCATGTGCTTTCCGAGCTCTTGGACATTGTCTCAAAAAATGGGGCGAAATCTTGCTTCGATACATCGTCCCGTCGATGAATTTGACGAGCGCATCGCTACCTCTGTGCAGCGTATGTTTAAAGCTATCCGCATTCAGCAGCCGCTTTGGCGGGCAAATTTTCTGATTTATACAGATGCACAATTGCATCAGCCGCGCGAGGAAGGTGTAGCTAAGCCGATGGATAGCGATGCCCCGCGCTATGTACGTGTCGAGCGGCAGAGCTTTCGCCGCCTGCCTAAATCGCTTGCCGTAGTTTTCGGAATTCATACGAGCGTAATTCCCGCGAGCGCACTTTCCAAAGATGAACATGATGCGTTGCGCCAGCTTAAACCTGAGCTTGGTGGGTAGTTTCTATACGCCTTGCACCCATATGCAATTATGTTCATAATACTGAAAAGATAATGGAGAGTGATATGAACGCGCAAACAGAGACATCTGCAGCCTTAAGCCAAATGTCAGGCTTTAACATTCCAGACCCAGCTGAAGTGCCTCGCCTTGAAGGCATAGTCTCAGATGAGGAATGGGCGTGCCGGGTCAATTTGGCGGCGACATACCGTCTTTGCGCTGTCTATGGCTGGACAGATCTCGTGTTCACCCACATCTCTTACAAGCTCCCCGATGAGGTCAATGATAAAGGGGAGATGGAGGCGCGCTTTTTGATCAATCCATATGGCGTGATGTTTGACGAAATGACGGCCTCGGCGCTTGTCAAAATCGATATGAACGGCAAGGTTTGCCAAGACACACCTTATTTTATCAACCCTGCTGGTTTTACAATTCATAGTGCGGTTCATGGTGCGCGTCACGACGCCAAATGCGTGATTCATGTGCATACGCCTTACGGCATGGCGGTATCGGCTCAGAAAAAAGGTCTTCGCCGCTACACGCAAATGTCTATGCAGGTGCAAAAAGACCTCGCCTATCACGACTATGAGGGTATTGCGCTGGAGCTCGATGAGCGCGAGCGCCTCGTGGCTAATCTTGGCGATAAATCGCTTATGATGCTTAAAAATCACGGCACGCTTACGCTTGGGGCCACTTGCGGTACGGCATTTCTGCGTATGTATTTCCTTGAGAACGCCTGCAAGGCCCAGATTCTAGCGCAAAGTGTTGGCGGGGAGGCGCATCTTCATGAAGAACCCGAAGCTATGGGTGAGCGCGTTTATCAACAAGGCGCTGCCGCTTTCGTACCGGGAATGGGTGATAATCTCGTCTGGCCCGGCCTTATGCGTAAACTTAATCGCAGCTATCCGGGATATGACCACTAAAGAGCCTGCGTTTAAGATAGGCCTCGTTAACCATATTTCTGCTAAGTTATGCATATGATTCGCGTAGCTCTTACTATCTCTGTTTTGACCCTTACAGCTTGCGCTAGCAGGCCAGGGGGTGTGTATCCGGGTTATCAGCCGAGGCCGGGGCAGGGCGTGTATGTGGTTCCGCAATATTTACTGCCTGAACCAACCCAATCGCTAAGCCCTGCCGATGAATGTAATTCACTGATTTATCAAGGCCTTCTGGGTCAGCATGAGGGCAGCATTTATCTGCAAGGCCTACCCGGACGGCAGCGCATCTTAAAGCCCGCTTTTTCAGAGGACTTTGAAGTTGAGACATTTAATGGTGCGGCTCCCACGCCGCCCCTTTACGAAGTCACAGACTATATCGCAGGACAGCGCATTTATAACCCATCAATTAACACCATTACGGACGGCTTACGTCTTGGCCCTGTCATACAAGACCGTTTGACACTTGAGCTTGATGAGGATGGCTATGTACAGGATGTGCGCTGCGAGTAGGTTTAGACAGGATTTTTAGCAGCTTCAGCACATCTGTTTGTGCCTGTATCTGCTGATAAGCTGGCCCAATGAGCTTACGCGTGCGCGGCGTCATTAGCTTACCATATGTTGCAAGAATTTGCTCACGCGTAAGCCGGTGGGCTGCCATAGATATGAGCGTCCCGTAAAGATAGGGCAATTCCTCTTCATCGGATTGATTGGAGGATAAAAGTGAGACGGGTGTCCAGTTTTTTGGACTTCCGCCTTGGGATAACGCTAACAGGGTAAACCCGACACCCATGTGACAGGCTGTCATTTGAACGAGCTTTTCTATCGACTCTGATCCAAATTCAGCAGGCGGATGTTTGGCGTAAATTTTAAGTAAGGCAAATTGAGGTAAAATTGTTTTAGCAAAATAGCCCGCTTCCGCGCAGCGCCTTGGATCGTAAAAAAACGTTGGACGTCCAAAGTAATCAACAAAATAGCCGGGATATTGGTTTTCTATCCATACGTTTGATATCAAGGGCGTCAAAGATTGGCCATTGGCAGGGCTCGACCCTGCTTGAATTATCATTTTGGCGGCATGCTGTAATTTGGCTTTATTGCCATTGGGAGCCACTTGCACAGACCAGTTTTCCATTTGGCAAACTTTGGAAAGATAAGCGATTTCAGCGTCCGCCCAAGCAAAGATTGTACGCGGATCATTTTCGCCCCAGCACCGTTCATCTATGCGTTGTTCAGGCTTGATTATTTTAGGTACAGCTTGTTTGACGGGAGCGCCATATTGAGCGGTAAGCCAGATTATCATATCAAAAAAAGTAGCGACGGTTTCGTCGTCCAATGCCGTACTCTTGAGCATTCCATCATCCCACGTTGATGCGCCGCCTACGCATTCACCTCATCCAAATCCCTCGTTTTGTTTCGCGTGCTCATAGGTTTCTAACGCTATAAGCCACTCATCTTCGAGGGTCTCCACCATCTTCGTACTGACTACGCGCTCTTTACCGAGTGTTACAGCTTTCTCGGGGTTTATGGTAAACAGGTCAGTAACACTTAGCTGTTGGTCGATGTCGGCGAGTTTAGACTTTTGGGCGGTAATTTTTTTCTCTATGGCCTCGACCTTGCGTTTAAGCGGGGCAATACGTTTGCGGGCATCAGCGGCATTTTTACGATTTTGTTTGGCAATCGGAAGGGGTTTGTTTTTAACTCGCCTTGCGCTGCGGTCTGTTTCAAGTTGCTCCTTACGGTAGTCTTCAAGGCTGCCGTCATAAGGGGTTACTGTACCGTCTTTGACGACCCAAAGGCGGTCGACAACAGACTCGAGCAAATTACGGTCATGACTAATAATCAGAACCGCGCCCGTATAGGCATTCAGTGATTTTATCAGTTCGGCGCGGCTGTCCATATCAAGGTGATTTGCGGGCTCATCCAGTACAAGTAGGTGAGGGGCGTTAAAGCCAATGAGTGAGAATAGGAGCCGTGCTTTCTCGCCGCCGGACAGGTCGCCTGCTGGCGTCTCGCTATTTTTCTCACCAAGACCAAAGCTGGCGAGCCGTGCGCGGCGCTGAGCTTCAGTGGCATCGGGCATCAGTTCGCGTACGTGGTCATAGGCACTTTCGCGCGGATTGAGCCTATCTATCTGGTGTTGCGCGAAATATCCAATTTCTAGCTTTTTATGGCGCTTGATAAAGCCGTCTTGAGCCTCGAGTATGCCTAGTATCCCTTTAGCAAAAGTCGATTTACCCTCGCCGTTTTTACCCAAAAGCCCAATCCGATCATCAGAGTCAATACGCAGGTTAAGACGCTTTAGGACGGGGATGTCTTCGCTATAGCCAAGCTGCGCGTCGTCAAAACGTACAATGGGCGGGGAGAGGGAACGTTCAGGCCCTTCTAGGCGTATGGGCGCAATTGGGTCGTTCACAATAGTGGAGACAGGGATCATTTTCTCAAGCCGTTTAATACGCGATTGCGCTTGGCGAGCCTTATTGGCTTGGGCCCGAAAGCGCGTGACAAAACTTTCAAGATGTCGGCGCTCATCATCTTGTTTTGCGCGAAGGGCCATGTTGAGGCGAATTTGCTCTGCGAGTTGACGCTCAAAATTGTTATAGCCGCCCGCATACCCAAAGAACTTGCCTTCACGGAGATGCGCAATATGCGTGACAGCAGAATTAAGAAAATCTCTGTCATGAGAAATAATAAAACACGTGCCGGGATAAGTGCGAATATGCTGCTCTAGCCAGACTGCACCCTCTACATCAAGGTAGTTGGTCGGCTCGTCCAAGAGCAAAATATCAGGTTCAGCAAATAACATTGCGGCGAGGGCGACGCGCATGCGCCAACCGCCGCTAAAATCAGAGCAGGGCTTAAGCTGCTCTTGTGCATCAAAGCCCAGGCCTGAGAGAATAATCGCGGCGCGGGACTCTGCTGAATAAGCATCAATATCAGACAGGCGCGTGTGAATAGCGGCGATACGCATAGGGTCTGCGGCTGTTTCTGCTTCGGCCATGAGCGCTGTGCGTTCTTTATCGGCGACAAGTACAGTTTGAATAAGGCTTTCAGGCCCAGAGGGGACTTCTTGGTCAACCGCGCCAAGCCGGGCGCCTTTTCGAAGGTTGATTGATCCATCGTCAGCTCCTACACCGTCTTTAATTAGGTTGAAAAGCGTTGACTTGCCTGTGCCGTTTCGCCCGACCAAACCAACCTTTTGGCCCTCGCTAATTGCAAGAGTGGCTTGGTCAAACAGCACGCGGCCTTCGATGCGATATGTCAGGTCATTAATATGAAGCACAATTTCCTCTAAGGAGGTGACTATCACGGCTTCACATTGGGTCAAGTCACAGCTATAGAGCGGCCAAACCTAAACGCTATCGCCACAACAGGAGTTTCCCATGGCCGTGCAACGTACATTTTCTATCATTAAGCCTGACGCCACAAAGCGTAATATAACTGGCAAAGTAAACGCTAAAATCGAAGAAGCTGGTCTTCGTATCGTCGCGCAAAAGCGTGTCCATCTCTCTAAGGAACAAGCTGGCGGTTTTTATGCTGTGCATAGTGAACGCCCGTTTTATAATGACCTTGTGAATTTCATGATGTCTGGCCCAGTTGTGGTGCAGGTTCTTGAAGGCGAAAACGCCATAGCGCGTTACCGCGAGGTCATGGGCGCGACAAACCCCGCCGAAGCGGATGCAGGCACAATACGTGCGGAATTTGCTGAGAGCATTGACGCCAATACGGTGCATGGATCAGACGCGCCTGAAACAGCGGCTGAAGAAATCAAGTTCTTCTTTACTGACGCTGAAATTGTTGGCTAACTTAAATGAAATTTAGATGTGAAAAAGGCCGGGTTACCCCGGCCTTTTTTGTATTTTGATATTTAAAAGATTAATAGCTTAGACGAACTACCTCTTCAATAATTGTTTCCCCGATAACGTGGAAGGCTTCTTCGAGTGACTCGACATCATTAGCAGCCACAAAATCATCAGCAGATGAGGCGCAATCCGCTAACATGGCATAAGCGGCCGTCGTCGTGTTCTGGTCAATAGTCTGCGTTTGTACATAGCCGGGGCCATAATTTGTCATGTAAGTGCCCGGTTCCAGAGCAAAACCAATCGTGAAGACGCGAACTCCTTGAGCTTTCATCGCCGCGCAAGAATTTTTTGAATCGCGGTCAGCAGGAATAATATATTCCCCTTCTTCCCAATTCCCATAGCCGTTTATAATACCTGGGCGGGTATCGCTGCTATAAAGTCCATACCAGCATCTAAATTTGTTACACTTTCGGCCTAACCATAGTCCTGTGCCATGTTTCGGAAACCACTGATTGGTACCGCTGTTTTGGCCATCCGTCATAAAAATCATGTAACGTAAGGGATTATCTTCATTCGTTTCCATCTCATGAATATCGTTTTCATCTGCTAACCACTCCCATGCTTGAGCTATCGGAGGTGCAGAATTTGTTGAACCAGACGGTGACATGGCGTCGATATCAGAGTTGCTAATAATCCCCCACTCCATATCTACAGTTCTATTATTTATAATCGAGTCGTCATATGGAATCATGCCTGTACGCAAAACACGCTTACCGGTAACAGCCTGAGGGCCGACAACGTTATCTATAATCGCCATGAAGTCCTCTACACTGTCTTTAAGGCCATCAATACGGCGTTCAGCGCCGCTTGGCGAACTGCAATTAGAAAAAGAATTACAATTCGCGGGCGTGTCGTCCCATGACATCGAGCCTGAGTTATCAAGCACGAGTGCTATAGAGGCTGGGTTTTTAATTTGAAGATTTTTAAATTTGGCTGTGGCTTCGCTGCTGAAATCTATCGTCTCAAATTTCTTATTAAACATGGACATGAAAGCCGTTTCAACCTTGCCAGAGACTTTTACTGTGACTTCACCAATGTGCTCATCGTAAGTGGCGACAATTTTAACATTCTCATTTCCGCCGTGCACGGAATACGGAAAGCTAAACCCTGCTTCATCACCTTTGTAAGTAACGCCGTGCATATAACCTTCGTCTGAGTTTTGAGGAAGACGTTCATTATTAGAGTAGAAAACTGCCGCTTGCAGGGCGACTTGGTCGGCTGCCGATTGGGCCGTCGTAGACACACGTGAAGATGAAGCGACGTCAATTCCTGCCCCGAGGGCCATCAAAGACACAGTTAGGCCAAGAGCCCAAACAACCGTTAAGTTACCTTGTGTATCTTTTTTAAATCGCGTCCACAAACCGCGTTGTTGTAACAATTTAGACATCTACTCATCCACCCAAAACTCGCCTCTCCATCAGAAGCTATTGGATACGACTTACTGTAGAAAAACTTAGATAAGTTTTAGAAACATATTTAACAAAGCCTAAAATTATTTATTAGGATAGGAGAGCCGCTGCGACTCCTTTAACGGCCTTTGGGTAGATCTCAAGTTCTAGTGGCAATAGTCTGTTCGCCAGCGCCTCCGCTGTATCATCAGCTTTTATCGCAAGCTTCGTTTGCGCAATAATCTTGCCGCCATCCAGTTCTGCTGTAACAAAATGAACGGAAGCGCCGTGGTAACGATCACCCGCGTCAAGCGCTCTTTGGTGCGTATGTAATCCCTTGTATTTAGGGAGAAGCGAAGGGTGAATGTTGACAATGCGTCCAGGCCATTTTTCAACAAAATCAGCGCCGAGTACGCGCATGAAACCCGCGCAGCAAATCAGTTCAATCCCTGCTTCTCGCAATATAGCGTCTAATGCGATTTCAAAATCTGCGCGCGTTTCAAAGGCTTTATGATCAACAGCCAAAGCTTGAATATTCAGGTCTGCTGCTTTTTGTAAACCCGCCGCGTTCGGGCGATTGGATATAACAAGCGTAACCTCGGCTGGATAATTTGCGTCTTGGGCAGCGTTTGCTAATGCGACCATGTTGGAGCCGCGCCCTGAAATGAGAACAGCGGTTTTGATGCGCGGGTTATTAGGCATTTGAAAGCGCGCCAATGACCCAAGCGGTCTCGCCTGCTGCGTTTAGAGCCGTGATGACGCCGTCGGCTTTGGACGGAGCGACTGCGAGGACGAGGCCAACGCCGCAGTTAAAGGCGCGGCGCAATTCGGATTCCGCAATACCGCCCGTCTCTTGCAGCCATTTAAAGACAGCGGGCCGATCAAAGCTGCCGAAGTCTATGTCTGCCTCAAGATGATCTGGCAGCATTCGCGGCGTATTTTCTGTTAGTCCTCCGCCTGTGATATGCGCGAGGCCTTTAATGTTGCCGGATTTGATAATCGGGAGAAGCGATTTAATATAAATACGGGTGGGCTCAAGAAGCGCTTCCGCCAGTGTCTTGCCGTTATCAAATGGAGCTGGGTCAGTCCAGCTTAGTCCTGAGCGTTCTACGACTTTGCGAATGAGTGAGTAGCCATTGGAGTGAGGGCCAGAAGAGGCAACTGCGACTAGAGTATCGCCTACTGCCATTTTATCTAGATGCGGCATGACTGCGTTGCGTTCGACGGCTCCGACGACAAAACCCGCAAGGTCAAAGTCATCCCCTTCATACATGCCGGGCATTTCCGCTGTCTCGCCGCCTATTAGTGCGCAGCCCGCGAGCTGGCAGCCCTTCGCAATGCCTTTAATAACGTCAGCGGCCTTGTCTGTTTCAAGTTTACCCGTCGCGAAATAATCGAGAAAGAAAAGCGGTTCTGCGCCTTGGGCCAGTACGTCGTTGACGCACATAGCCACGAGATCAATGCCAACCGTATCGAGCTTACCCGTATCAATAGCGATGCGTAGCTTTGTCCCCACGCCATCCGTGCCAGAGATAAGAATGGGATCATTATATCCCGCAGCCTTCAAATCAAAGGCCCCGCCAAATCCGCCGAGCGCCGCATCTGCGCCGGCGCGGCGCGTGGCTTTGGCGAACGGCTTAATACGGTCAATCAACGCGTCACCTGCATCAATATCAACGCCAGCGCCTGCATAGGTGAGGCCGTTTTGTGTCTTTGGCGTATCGGTCATCGCATTCTCTTATAGCTGCCTTAAACTTGCCGCTACAAAGCCTAAAAACCGACTCGGTGCAAGGAGAGTCTGCAAAGACCACGGCGTTAAAGCCTATCATACACAGTAATAGGCGCTAAATCTACTTTCACAGCAAGGCAAAGCGGTATAGGAAAACACTTATGACACGAACCATCTCCGTTATTTTCGCCGCCTTTGTTTTTGTATTTGCTAGTCTCGCCAATGCGGCTGATCCCTTTACTGTTGCCGGCGTCCCAGTGGACGCGAGCGCAGATACGGCCATTAATGCACAGATAGCGGCAACGGAGCAGGGACAGACCCGCGCCGCGGAATTGTTACTGGAGCGTCTTACACTCGATTCCGCGCGGTTAAATGCAAATCTTCCGCCCATGACTATCGAAACGGCGCGGACACTTATTCGCGGTCAACAGATTGGGAATGAGAAGCGCTCTGCCAATCGTTATTTAGGGGATATCACTGTCGCGTTTAATCCGCAGCGCGTGAAAGATTATCTGGCGGGCAATGGCCTTGATATGATTTCTACACAGTCACGCTCGCGTCTGATTGTCCCAATCCTAAACGGCGAAGCTCCAAATGCTGAAAACGGCTGGACAGAGGAATGGGCTCGTGGTGGCTACACCCACGCGCTTACGCCAATTATGAGTAATTCTGAGGCCGCAGGGCTTGTCTCAGCGCAAGATGCCGCCTCGGGAGATATAAACGCGCTTAAACTGGCTGGAGCTGCGGCAGGGGTAAACCAAATTCTGATTGCGCAGGCCATTGGTGATGATTTGAGTTACAGCGTGACACTCATCGATGTTGCGATTGATACGGGCGTGAAAACATCCCTTGGAACACTCAGTGCCGCCGGTCCGATGGATGGGGCGGCTCGTAGCGTGGAAATGCTGGAAGACAGCTGGAAAGAGGCCTCAGTAAATTTGGCGGCGAATGCGCAGACAATGATTGTCTCTATCTTGTATAATTCACACGAAGATTGGCTACGTCTACAAGAAGCTATAAATGGCTCCGCGCAGATTACCGATGCCCGCCTTGATGCCTTAACCAAGGACGGAGCCATGATGACGTTGACTGTGGGTGATTTGGGACGCCTTGCAAATGAGTTGAGCTTCAAAGGTGTCCAGGTGAAATCGGATCCGAAAATCGGCACTTATCTTGCGCGCAATAACTATAGCCGCTAAGCTGCCATCGCGCTAAAAGACGCCTATGGCTGACCCAAACTCCCCCTCTAATTCACCGGTGCAAATTCCCTTTGACCTCGCGCCGCCTAAGGCGATGAGCTTTGATAGCTTTCTGACATCTGAGTGTAATCACAAAACTCTCGTTCACATAAAAGATTGGCAGAACTGGCCCTCACCCATTTTACTTTTAATCGGCGAGAGCGGCACGGGTAAAACACATTTGGGGCAAGCTTTTACTGCTCAAGGCGATAAAACCATCGTCATTGACGACATAGAGAACAGCGATGAGAGCGAGTTGTTTTCAATAATGAATTTAGCGCTTACAGGCGAGATAGACGCATTGTTGCTGACAGCAAAAGCTCATCCAGATAATTTCACCATAGTCATGCCTGACTTACGCTCACGCCTAAAAAATACGCCGGTCTTGGAACTTCACGAACCCGATGATGAGCTCCTAGAAGGGATTATGCGCCGTCTGTTCGAGGACAGAGGCCGCGTCGTGTCTAAAGACGTGGTGACCTACATTGTTTCTCGAACAGCACGTACTGTGCCGGCCCTACAGAGACTTGTTGAGTACCTAGAACGCCAAGCACAATCAGATAAATCCGATATGACTAAGGCTTTTGTGTCGCGCCATATTTCGCAGTGGGACGAAGCTGAAATTTTCTAAGGCGTAACGATTTTTCCGGCCCAATCCAGAAGATCACCGCTATTGTCTGGCGTGACTTGATCAATGACAGATAATAGTTTTTTGGCGCTATATTCTGGCGTGAATAGTTTTCCGTCTGGCACATTGCCTTGAAAGGGTTTGGAAAATTTTGTATCGACAGTGCCGGGGTGGAGGCCAATAATTATCAAGTTTTTGAAGCGCCGCCCCATTTCAATTGAGAGCGTCTTTAGTATCATATTCAGTGCGGCTTTGGCACTACGGTAAGCATACCAGCCGCCAATATGGTTGTCTGATATACTGCCCACACGAGCGGAGAGCGCCGCAAAGACAGCTTTACCGTCGCGGCGCATAAGGGGAAGGAAATAACGCGCTGTCATTGCGGGGCCTATGGCGTTTGTCATAAAGCTTTTTTCAAAGCCTTCAAAAGACAAGGCGCGTAGGTTTTTCTCTGGCGCTATTCCGTTACCTTGAAGCAAACCGGTTGCAAGGATAACAATATCCAAAGGTCCAGCTTCGGCTAAAACCTGAGCGCTGGCCTCAAGACTGTCCTCATCTGTGAAATCAAATGCTAGATTAGACACTTTGGAGGAAGGATGGGGTTTGATCTGCCGCGAAAGTGCATGCACCTGCGCGACTTGATCAGAGGTGATGAGTTGTTCTACCAAGGCGGCTCCAATACCGCCGCTAGCGCCGACCACCGCAACCCGCAGGTTTTGTCCTAAACTCTCAAACATCATTTCATCCTTTTGCAGCGCTCTGTGCAACATGTACTGATTACGCGCGGCAGTGGAAACAAGATGGATGTGAACAAAATCATGCTCAAGGGAAAGAACCGCATGAGCATGATTTATCGTAATCTAGAAAAAATGGATAAGGACCAAAGCTTTATAGCTTAGACACCGTCGAGACCTTTTTGAAAGCTCTGACTTCGGCGGTATCTGTATATATGTAATAATTCTAAAAGTTGGATAGATCAGCATCCTTGGACGAACGAATAAATCCGAATGAAACCATTGTAAATAAGAAGGCCAATCCGACGAGGATAGCCATCAAGCTAGACTTACGGTCGAGATAAACCAAAGCACTGCGGATAGGGTTTCTGTCTGACATAATTTTGTTTTTTATTTTACGTCCAAAGACGGCATTATCCATTTGCACGTCGCGAATTTTGTTATCTATACCGCGGTATGTCAGCATTTCTGGGACTTTAAATCCCGTTTTAGCCGCACCTTGCTCAGCAGGAGCACTAAAGGCTGTTGGCTGAGTCGCGAGTGGCGCGGGTTTAGACGTTGGCCCCATTATGTTAAACGCAATCACGGCTAGAAGTGTTGCCCCCATTACGGCAATAGCGGGTTTGAGTATCCGGTTTTTCGGCTCTGGGCGTGTGTAGTTATAGGTCATTTGCAATCCTCATCAGTTCGATGGGGCTAAACATGCAAGCCAAATGCCAATTACGCCTGTACGGTGTAAAAAAGATTCAAAATTCGCTTATGAGTTAAAACGGGCAGGGGGCTTGGAACTCTACCCACTCACCACCCGTTGGGTGGCGTAGTGCCAGGCTATGCGCGTGGAGTTGTAAGCGCTCAGCCGCTGTAAAAGCCTCCTCATGAGCGTAAATTCGATCTCCAATGATAGGGTGCCCCAGTTCTAGGCAATGCACGCGTAATTGGTGGGAACGACCTGTTTCAGGAAAAAGCACAAGCCGCGTCTCTGTATCACTGCGGGACAAGACTTCCCATCGTGTGACGGATTTTTTGCCTCTTTCATAGTTCACCATTTGCCTTGGGCGATTGGGCCAATCGGCCGTCAGCGGCAAATCTATTGTCCCACTTTCATCTTCGACTTGGCCCCAGACGCGCGCGATGTAGCTTTTGCGCATCATGCGCTTTTCAAACTGAAGGCCAAGATGACGTTGAGTATGAGCATTTTTTGCAAAAACCATGACCCCAGAGGTCGGCAGATCAAGGCGGTGGACTAAAAGGGTTTCTGGGCAATAGCTGCGAATGCGCGCTTCGGCGCAGTCTGGCTCAGTTTTTCCGGGCACAGATAAAAGCTCGCTCGGTTTATCAATTACAAGCAAGTCGTCATCTTCATGAATGATTTTTGGCAGGCCGGGCGCGGGCGTATAGGTAAAATCGCGATTATATATAGTGTGGGCCATTAAATGGCTTCCGCGACAACCTCATTGCCTTCGAGCCGCAGCATAATCTTACCATCCAGCATTTTGAGCGCATCTTCGCCGAAGATTTCGCGCCGCCAGCCCTTAAGCGCGGGAACATTCGCTTTCTCGCCAAAGGCTGCAATGAGTTCAATGTCGCCATTATTTGCCACAAGACGCGGTGCAATATCGACATACTCAGTGCGTAGACGCAGCAATGTTTTTAGCATCTCAACCGCCGCGCCTGTATTGGGAGGCCGGTTTTTAGCGCGTTCCACCTTTGGGGCGTAGCTATCAGCATGAGTCACAGCGGCAGCAATTGCTTCAACGAGGTCTTTTGCTTTTGATGATTTCTCAAACCCCCTCGGAACAGACCGCAGCCGCTCAAGCGCTTTTAAATCTGTCGGCTTATTGAGCGCTAGATCATATATGCTGTCATCTTTCATCACGCGGCGGCGCGGCACGTCGCGCGAAATAGCTTCACGTTCGCGCCAAGCAGCCGCGGCTTTAAGGGCGGCTAAGTAAGGCTTTTTATAATTACGAACCTTGAGGCGTTCCCATGCATCTTCAGGCTCAAAGGTGTAGAGAGTTTCTTCCATTTGCGGGGCCATTTCTTCCATGACCCAAGTGAGGCGGCCCCGTTCTTTAAGCTCGTCAATCACCCCAGGATAAAGATCGCGCAGATGGGTTACATCCCCAATTGCGTAGTGAAGCTGCTTTTCGGAAAGAGGGCGGCGCGACCAATCTGTAAATCGGGCGCCCTTATCAAGCGTAACGTTTAGCCGTCCTTTGACGAGCGCCATATACCCAACGCTATCGCCAAACCCGAGCGCCATAGCGGCAATCTGCGTATCAAAGACTGGCTTTGGCACAGCGCGGCAGAGCATGTAGAAAATTTCCATATCCTGCCGTGCGGCATGCATAACCTTGGTGATTTTAGTATTCATCATCAAGGCGAGGAACGGCGTGAGGTCTATGTCCTCCGCGAGAGGGTCGATGATAACCTCTCTGTCGGAGATAGCGGCTTGTATGAGGCAAAGCTGGCTATAGAATGTGCTCTCGCGCATGAACTCTGTGTCGACGCACAAAAAGTCCTTATCGCTAGCGGCATCACAAAATTCGGTTAGCTCGGAGGTCGTCGTAATCACATTCATAACCAAGACCTAACAGTGCCGAGTGGATTCGTCACCTTTAAATCTCAGGCTAGGTACGCCATGTTTAATGTCCGCCTAAAATGCCCGTGCGGATGTTGTAATCAACGGCCACGCCATAATCAGGATCATCATCACTGTCGACAATAAGCTGACCGGCTTTGTTCAACAGGCGGTGAGATTCTTTTGACAAATGCCGAAGCTGCAAAGTTTTGCCGGCTTGAATGTAGACCTCGGCGAGGGCCTCAATCGCCTGCAAGGCAGATTGATCCACAACACGGCTGTTGGCAAAGTCTACAACAACCAAATCAGGATCATTTTCGGGATCAAATAACTCTTCAAAACCTTCGGCAGAGCCAAAGAAAAGCGGGCCTATGATCTCGTAAACCTTTGCGTCATTACGCCCGGGACGAATATGAGCATCGATACGGCGCGCATTATTCCATGCGTAAGCGAGGGCGGAAACGATAACGCCGACGACAACCGCCACGGCCAAATCGTGCCAGACCGTAACAACCGTTACGAGGATAATGACAAAGGCGTCCATTGCAGGAACTTTGCGCATAATACTAAAGGACTGCCACGCAAATGTACCAATCACCACCATGAACATCACGCCAACCAGAGCCGCCAGAGGTATCATTTCAATCCAAGGCGAGGCGAAAAGAATGAATGACAATAGAAATAGCGCGGCTGCAATACCCGCAAGCCGCGTACGCCCGCCGGATTTTACATTTATCATCGATTGGCCAATCATGGCGCAGCCGCCCATGCCGCCAAAGAAACCTGTTGCCACATTGGCGACGCCTTGAGCAACGCACTCTTTAGATGCGCCGCCGCGCTTATTGGTTATGCGTCCAACAAGGTTAAGCGTCAGTAAGCTTTCAATGAGGCCAATTGCGGCAAGGACTATGGCATGGGGTAAAATGATTTTGAATGTCTCAAATGATAACGGCACCATCGGGATATGAAACGAAGGTAGGCCGCCTTTAATAGAGGCCAAATCGCCCACGCGCGGCACATCGATGTTAAAGACAATCACGATGGCGGCGACGATGCCAATGCCCGCGAGTGGGGCAGGGATGAACTTGGTGACCTTGGGTGTAGCCCAGATAATAAACATCGTCAGCCCAACAAGACCCAGCATCCAAATAAGCGGTAAGCCCGTCATATAATTGGCGTCAAATATCGAGGGGCCGTGACTGTCTCTGGCTAAATCTTTGGCATGATCTATCACGCCTTCTGCGGCGGGGACTTGGAATTGAGTGAGCTGAGCAAGGAAAATCACAATCGCGAGCCCGTTGACAAAGCCAAGCATGACGGGATGAGGGACGAGCCTGATAAACTTCCCAAGATGGAATATTCCCGCGAGAATTTGCAAAATTCCCATCAGCACGACGGTGGCGAAGAGATACTCAACGCCGTGGCGCGCCACAAGGGCGACCATTACAACCGCTAGCGCGCCAGTTGCGCCTGAAATCATACCCGGACGTCCACCGATAAGAGCTGTAATCAAACCCACCATAAAAGCGGCATAAAGTCCGACAAGCGGATGCACGCCGGCAACAAAGGCAAAGGCGACGGCTTCGGGCACCAGCGCAAGAGCCACGGTGAGTCCAGATAATATCTCAGTCTTGGTGCGCGAGAGTGTAAGTGGGTAATCTCCGCCGAGCGGTCCACCTGTGTTGTCAGGTGTCAAGCGGTCAGCAAAGGCCGATAATGTCGTGCGTATCATGAGATAGCCTTGAGGTGATTATGTTCCCGCGCGTCATAGCGGAGTTCGCGCATGATGCAAGGGGGCGTGCCTGTTGGATAGGCAATCACCTTCGCTGGCTGCTCATTGGGTGACAGCGATTTTATCTCCGCGCGAAGTTAAGGCTGAGAGAGGGCCGACGTATCATTCAGCGACCAATCATAAACATAGTGATTAATCTTACCGGATTGGTCTAATGCGGTTTTAAGATCCGGATCTGCATACTGCCTTAAATGATTGATGATGATTTCGTCCGAGCGGCCAAAATCATTCCGGTACCAGTTATAAATTTTGGAGACGGTTAAATCTCCGTCTTCCGTGATGGACACGCCGCGCGGACTATTGACGTAAAGTTTGGCTTTTTCTTCAAGCCGCTGCATAATATTTCCGGCGGTATAGGCTGTTTGCGCAAGGTTGGGGCAGCCAATAGCGGCACAATTTAGCGCATAATGCGTGCGCGGGTCATCAGGCCAGAGCGGGCGAACAATCCCGTTCTCAATATCATATAGACTAAGCTCGCGGCCGCCTGCGACAACACGCTTCTCATCCCATGGCCCAACATCAATCAGGCCTTTTTTAATATCACGGATGGAGTCGACGGGGTAATGATCTAAGATCACTGACACTGTCAGGGCATTGTAAAGATTAATCCAATAAGCCAGCTGTGCATTTCGCGTATATTGAGAGGCGTCGCGATCACCCAAATCTTTGATGTAGGCGTCTAGCTTTTGTTTGTCTTGCTCATTCACCGCCGCATAATCGACACGTACAATACCGTCATTACCCAGTTTCGTATAAGTTTGTAAAAACCTATCCCAGGCTTGATGCGATATTTGGCTTTGAGCACCAGCCTTTTGGAGGTCAGGCGAAATAAGTTTGGATTTCGGAATAGCCGCCCGCTCTATAGTTGCGCAGCTCGTGATTAATGGCAGCAGGAAGAGGATAGAAAGGGGCTTTAGGGTTTTACTTATCATATGCTTTGCTGCTGTTCTTTAAAATGGTTCTGTTCTGGTTGAAACCAACAAATGTGTAGTTAGTTCCAAGCTTTATTATGCGACAGCTAAGCAATATGCCAAGCACTCGACATCAACACTTCGTGACCTGAGACGATCTATGACCCTTTAGACAGGCGAACATTGCGGCGGCTAATTGCGTTTCCAAAGGGGAGTTATGGAAAAAAGTTCCACGTGGGCTTTAGTACCTATTATTGGTTAATCCGAAGTTGGTCGCCGCTCTATTCCCTCAATATATCGTCAATGCGTCTTTGCGCGATGGGGTGGTAGCCGGGGCGAGCTTCTTCATAGACGTCTGCCGTCCAGTACTGCCAGTCCTCGCGGTTCTCGGCGGCGGCTGTTTCTTTCAGCGCGCCGTAAAGGCGGTAGATAAATTTGCCGCGCCCAACGGATTTGAGGAAATATTCCATATCAGGAAAGGCGTCCTCATAGCCGTTTTTAATCGACTGCATATACCACGCAAAAGCTGTTTCTGCGTTTTGCGTTCCAGTGAATTTGAAGACTCCGTCGAGATCTTCCATTTGCTCGGTAGAGAGCTTAGGAAGGCCATTTATGAAGTGAAGCCATTCATGGGTTGACCAGCCGCTAGTTTGAAGATTTGCCGCGTCAATTTCGCCGCTTACAAAACTGGCCGACTGCCGGGCGACTTTATCAAAAGCGTCTGACTGCGGGTTACGAATGCTGTCGGGCAGGCCCTGTCCGTACACCCATTCTTTGATGTCTGCCTCTGTGACGGCATCTGGATTTGACGGCTTTAGATAGCGCTCCATATAGGCAAGGAAGTCTTCCGTTGTCGCGGCTTTAAACGCGTAATCATTAAACCAGTTTTTCAGAAACGGGTCGAAAGCGGCGCGGCCATAACGGTCTTCTAGGAAGTTCAAGAAAAACTGACCTTTCACATAGGTCACCTGCGAAAAGGCTTCGTCAGGGTGCTTTAAATCATCGTCAAATTTTAGCTGCGTTAAGCTTGGGCGTTCGGCTCCTGCCACGTCGCGTTTTAAGTCTTCAAGGCCAAGGGCTTGCTCCATCACGGCGCGGTCCTCGCCGTAGAGCGCTTCCATGACGCGGTTCTCAACATAGCTAGTGAAGCCTTCATTGAGCCAGGCGTCGCGCCAATTAGAATTGGTGACTAGATTACCCGACCAGCTATGGGCGAGCTCATGGGCGACAACATTAGTGAGCGATTTATCACCCGCCACAAGGGTCGGGGTTAAGAATGATAAGCGAGGGTTTTCCATGCCGCCAAAAGGAAAGCTTGGCGGCAGAACGATGAGGTCATAACGCCCCCAACGGTACGGCCCGTAAAGCTTGACGTTCTCCACTTCCATTTGCGGGGTTTCAGAAAATTCCTCAGCGGCGCGGTCGAGAATGTAGGCTTCAGAGTAAACGCCGATTGTGTCGTTAATGGCCTTGAATTTAATGTCGCCCACGGCAATCGCGATTAAGTAGCTTGGAATTGGCTGCGGCATAGAGAAGGCATAGCTGCCGTCTTCTTGCTGGCCGAGCTGCTCTGCGCTCATGAGCGGGAGCAGGCCATCCGGCACGCGCAAGCTCGCTGTATAAGTCAGGCGCACAGCAGGCGTATCTTGCAGCGGCGCCATCGTACGCGCGTTAATCGCTTGGGCTTGAGAAAAAAGGAAAGGTTCTTTTTTACCCGCTGTTTGCTCAGGGGTGAGCCATTGCAGGCCTTCCGCGTCTGGGCTTGTGGAGTAGACGATTTTTACGCGCTTTGCGGTCTGGCCAATGTCAATCGATAACGCCTTGCCCTGCATAGGGTCTTCTTGACCAAGTGACCAATCGGCCGTCTCCCATTCATCGCCCACTTCAATGGATACGGCTTTGATGAGAAGCCCTTTTGTGTCGAGTACAAGAGTGTCCGAGCCGTCTTTGACTCGCTCAAAGTCTAGCGTGGCAATACCATCGAGAATTTTAGCAAAGAAATTGACGTCCAAATCCAGATCGATATGGCTAAGCTGTACATCGGAATAGTTGGACTGCGTAAAGCGGTCCTCAGTGAAAAAACTGGTCGTGACGCGCTCTCCATTGTCAGCTGTTTGTTGAGCCGCGGGCGGGGCCGTCTCTGTTTTGGGCGAGCAAGCGGCGACGGTTAGAGATGTAGCCGCGAGAAGGGCGAGAATAAATGTGCGCGAATTTGTCATAACGATTCCTATATTTTGATGCAGCCTAGACCCGCATTGGGCGGCTCGCAAGCTATCCTGCCTTCATAAGGGTAATCCCAAAGTCTTGTTCAAAGAGATAAAGCAGATTGCGCGCGGCTTGACCCCTCGGCGTTTCTAGAGCTGGATCGGTTTGCGCGAGCAGGCGGGCATCTTGGACTGCCGTTTCCAGTAGCGCTTTATGCTTATCCAAATCGGCGATGCGGTAACCCGGCAGGCCCGATTGCTTGGCCCCGAGCAAATCACCCGAACCGCGAAGCTCCCAATCTTTCTCTGAGATTAAAAACCCGTCTTCGCTCTCGCGCATGATTTCAAGCCGGGCTTTGGAGGTCACGCCGAGCGGGCCTTTGTACAGTAGTAGGCAAGAGCTAGCTTTGTCTGAACGCCCGACACGCCCGCGCAGCTGATGTAGCTGCGCAAGGCCAAAGCGCTCGGCATGTTCAATCACCATTATAGTGGCATTGGGCGCGTCCACGCCAACCTCGATTACGGTTGTCGCGACAAGCACGTCATATTCGCCGGCTTTAAAGGCAAGGGACATGGCTTCTTTTTCTTGTGCTGAGAGCCTCCCATGGAGAAGGCCAACACGGTTGCCGTAGATGGCCGTGAGCTGGCGGTGGCGATCTTCTACGGAAGTGAGGTCAATGACCTCGCTATCTTCGACGAGCGGGCAGACCCAATAGACTTGATTGCCTTGGTCTATCGCGCGGCCTACGGCGGCGATAACATTATCAAGACGGGCGAGCGGTAATATGCGCGTTTCAATTGGGCGGCGACCTGCGGGCTTTTCGTCCAGTTTTGAAATATCCAAGTCGCCGTAACTGGTGAGGGCAAGCGTGCGGGGAATGGGCGTGGCGGTCATCACAAGCAGGTCAGGCCGCAATCCCTTTTGCGTCAGCTTCAAACGATCATGCACGCCAAAGCGGTGCTGCTCATCTATAATCACGAGACCGAGATCGTGAAACTCTACCGAGTCTTGGAACAAGGCATGCGTGCCGACAACGACGTCAATATAACCGTCGCGCAGCCCCGTCGCGAGGGCTTCGCGCGGCTTACCTTTATCTCGGCCCGTAATCGCTTGAACATTTAGTCCGGCAGGCTCTAAGAAGGCGCTGAGCGTCTTAAGGTGTTGCCGTGCAAGGATTTCTGTTGGCGCCATAAGCGCGACCTGAGCCCCACTTTCGCAAACAAAGGCCGCCGCTTGCGCGGCGACAAATGTTTTACCCGCGCCGACATCACCTTGAAGCAGCCGCGCCATGCGGAAAGGTGACTTCAAATCACCAATTATCTCCGAGACAGCCCGCGTCTGCGCTCCAGTGGGCGCGTAAGGTGCGCCTTTCAGCACGTCATCAAGGTAATGCCCTTTGACGTTATAGCTGCGCCCTTTTTGGCGGCGCGTATTTTCGCGCACCAGCGCCATGGCAAGCTGCTTGGCAAATAGTTCATCATAGGCCAGACGCTGACGAGGCGGGGCGCTTATGCCGGGGTCATTTGGATGGTCGGGCGCATGCATGCGGATAAGCGCTTCGGCAAAGCCGGGCCAGTCCTGCTGGGCGGCGAAATGAGGGTCGAGCCATTCTGGCAATTGCGGAATATGTTGCAGCGCGGCCATAACAGCCTTACGGGCGACCTTTTGCGAGAGCCCTGCCGTGAGCGGATAAAGCGTTTCATATTTGGGCAGCTTATCTTCATCCTCTAGCGCGACGATATAATCAGGATGAGTCATTTGCAGTTCGGCATTAAACACTTCGGTCTTACCAGAGACAATCCGCCGTCCGCCTTCGGGCAGAGCTTGGTTGAGAAAGGCTGCGCGCGGTTTGAAAAACACAAGCGTCATATCGCCTGTCTCGTCATGGACGCGGATGCGGTATGGGCGGCCTTTGGCGGTTGGCGGCATATGGCTGCCGACCGTCACAACAAACGTCGCAATCTCGTCCTTATGCGCCTGCGTAATAGAGGGACGATAGCTACGGTCGATGAGACCCGTCGGCGGGGTGAGGAGCAAGTCTTTGATGCGCGCGCTGTCGTTGCGAGAGAAAGCACGAGATAGACTTTCGGACACACGCGGACCCACGCCACTCAGCGTGGTGGAGTCGGCAAATAAAGGAAATAAAATCTGTGGCCGCATGGCCCTTAATTGAACGAGAAAATAAGCCTTAGCAAGTGACAGCGTAGCTAGCTTGAGCTAAACCGCGCCCCAGACGAGAAAAAGCAGGCAGATCATGACTGAAGAATTTAAAAACCGCTCCAATGAGATAGATCCCGTGCGTAGAAAGCGCCTCATTTATCAGGCCAATTATCGCGGCTTTAAAGAGGCTGATTTGCTCCTCGGCGGCTTTGCGAAAGCCAATGTGGACACGATGACAACTCAAGAAGTGACGCAATTTGAAGAGCTATTGACGGCCAATGATCATGATATTTATGGCTGGGTGACAGGGCGCCAAGCTGTGCCCGCCAATTTCGACACGCCGATTTTAAAGCGTCTATGCGCCTTTAAACCGCTCGCTTAAAGTCTTTCATGTCAGCTATTCAACTTAACCGCTATGCAGGGGCAGAGCATGACCTCACGGCTGCAGGCCTTCCCGAAGGGCTCGACGCGCTGATTGTCACGCGCGCGCTGCGGCAGCGATTGAAAAATGAAGGGCAGGGGCGCGTTGTCTTTGTGGCGCGCGATGAAATGCGTGCGAGTAATTTTGCCGATGCTTGTAAGTTCTTTGCGCCGGATTTGCCTGTACTGATGTTGCCTGCTTGGGACTGTTTGCCTTTTGACCGCGTTTCGCCGTCCCGCACATCTGCGGCGCGGCGAGTGGCCGCGCTTTATGCGATTGCTAATAGCTCGCCTAAACTACCGCTCATTATTGTCACGACAATTTCAGCCGTTATGCAGCGTGTGCCGCCGCGCGATATCATTAAAGCTGCGGGATTTAGCGCAAAGACAGGGCAAGAGCTCGACCGTAATGTGCTTGAGCAATATCTCTCCATCAATGGCTATGCCCGCGCCTCTACGGTTAGCGAGCCAGGTGATTTTGCGATACGCGGCGGCTTGATTGATGTCTTCCCGCCAAATTTTGACAATCCGATCAGGCTGGATTTCTTTGGCGATGAGCTTGAGAGCATACGCAGTTTTGATGTCGATAGCCAACGGACCAAAGGTAAACTGACATCTATTGATCTTGCGCCTGTGTCTGAAGTCTTTATTGGGGAGGAAGATATCAGCCGTTTTCGCCGTCATTACATCATGGCTTTTGGCGGTGGCATTAACGCTGATCCGATGTATGCCAGCGTGATTGACGGCATCCGCCCGCAAGGTGTGGAGCATTTCCTCCCGCTGTTTTATACCGAAACGGAAACTGTCTTTGATTATGCAGGGGTCGGTGCGCTCTATGCTTATGACGGCTTGATGGAAGAAGCGCGGTCTGAACGCGGCGACGTGATTGCGGACTTCTTTGAGAGCCGCGATCAATATGCGCAGGCCCGTGATAGCGGCTCAGGTGATCCTCGCAAGATAGCCGGTGTTTACCGGCCACTTCCGCCAGAGCGGCTTTATCTGATAGACGATGAGTGGAAAGCCGTGACGGCCTCTTTGTCGACGCGCCATCATTCGCCTTTTATCCCGCCCGAAACTGAAAATGTGCTCGACTTTGGCGGAAAGCCAGCGCGTAATTTCTCACCGGAGCGCAAGACCACTGGCACAAATGTATTTGAGGTTTTAACTGACCATGTCCGCACTTTGCGGGCAGATAAAAAACGCGTTTTGCTCGCGAGCTGGACGCAAGGTTCGGCTGACCGCATGGGCAGCGTGCTTGAAGATCACGGCCTAGAAACGGACCTTGTCAAACGCGGGCCAGACGCACTCGCTATTCCGCCAGGCAGTGTGCGCCGGGTGCTCCTCTCGATTGACCAAGGCTTCATTTTTGGTGATCTGGCCGTTATTTCCGAGCAAGACATTCTTGGCGACCGCCTCGTCAATCGCGGTAAAAAACGTAAAGCCAAGAACTTCATCGTCGAAGCTGCAGCTTTGCGCCCGGGTGATCTTATCATTCATATTGATCATGGGCTCGGGCGCTATATCGGGCTGAAAACGCTAACGGTTACGGGTGCGCCGCATGATTGTCTTGAGCTTGAGTATCACGGCGGCGCACGACTATATCTGCCTGTTGAAAACATTGAACTGCTCTCGCGCTACGGCGGTTCGAGTGACGGCACATTGCTTGATAAGCTTGGCGGCGTGGCGTGGCAGTCGCGTAAGGCGAAAGCCAAAGATAAATTACGCGAAATGGCAGGTGAACTGATAAAGATTGCGGCCAAGCGCGCTCTTCGCACCGCCGAACCCATAGACATGCCTGAGGGCGCTTATGATGAGTTTTGTTCGCGCTTTCCTTACGCCGAAACGGACGATCAGCTGTCAGCTATTGATGATGTGTTTACCGACTTGAAATCTGGCCGTCCCATGGACCGCCTTGTTTGCGGTGATGTTGGTTTTGGTAAAACCGAAGTCGCTTTGCGCGCGGCATTCGCTGTCGCCATGAGCGGCAAGCAAGTCGCCGTTGTTGTGCCGACCACAATATTATCGCGTCAGCACTTCAAGACATTTGAAGAACGTTTCCGTGGCTGGCCTGTCAATGTACGGCAGCTCTCGCGTCTTGTAACGGCCAAGGATATGAAGGAAACCAAAGAGCAGCTCGCCGCAGGGCGCTGCGAGATTGTTATTGGTACTCATGCGTTGCTTGCTAATAATATAAAGTTTACCGATCTCGGCTTATTGATTGTGGATGAGGAACAACGCTTTGGCGTGGGGCATAAAGAAAAACTCAAAGCGCTCCGTGCGGACGTGAATGTGCTTACGCTTACGGCGACGCCTATTCCGCGTACGCTACAAATGGCGCTCTCTGGCATCCGAGATTTGTCGCTGATTGCAACGCCGCCCGTCGATAGATTGGCCGTAAGAACTTATGTCGCACCATTTGATCAAATCTCTATTCGTAAAGCTATTTTGCGAGAACGTTATCGCGGCGGTCAGAGCTTCTTTGTCGCGCCGCGCATCAAAGATCTCGCGCGCCTTGAAGAGTTCATGGAAAAACATGTGCCTGAAGTGAAATATGTTGTAGCCCATGGCCAAATGCCTAGCAGTGCGCTTGAAGACATCATGACAGCCTTTTATGACGGCCAATATGATGTGTTGCTCTCGACCTCTATCATTGAAAGCGGCATCGATATTCCGCGCGCTAATACTATGATTATTTACCGCGCGGACCGTTTTGGCCTTGCGCAGCTCTATCAAATGCGCGGACGGGTAGGTCGCTCTCGCGTGAGGGCCTATGCTTATATGACCATCCCAGAAGGGTTCGTCGCGACAGACGGGGCCTTGCAGCGGCTTAAAGTGTTACAATCGCTTGATACGCTCGGGGCTGGCTTCACGCTCGCGAGCCATGATCTCGATATGCGCGGGGGCGGTAACCCGTTGGGTGAGGAACAATCAGGATATGTCAAAGACGTGGGTGTGGAACTTTATCAGCACATGCTAGAAGAAGCCGTTGCAGAGCTGCGTGAAGATGATTTGTTTGTCGACCAAAGCTGGTCACCCAATGTGAATGTGGGCGTCGCCATCTTAATCCCAGAGTATTACATCGAAGATCTCAATCTGCGTCTGGCGACGTACCGCCGGATTTCGGATGTGACCGATGACACGGAGAGCGACGCGCTGGCGGCGGAATTAATTGACCGTTTTGGACCACTACCGTCTGAAGTTGATAGCCTGCTTAAAGTTATGCGTATCAAGCGTCTTTGCCGCGCCGCCCATGTTGAGAAAATCGACGCTGGGCCAAAAGGTGTAGTCATGTCTATACGTCATAAAGACGTCAAAGATCCAAGCCGTATTCTCAACGCCATCACGCAAAACGGTGGCTGGAGATTACGCCCCGACCAAACTATATTTGTGAATGGACATTTTGCGAAAGCTGACGCGCGTCTTAAGGGTGTAGAACGCGCTTTAAAAGCTTTGAGTGCGGCTTAACTAGCCGGCTTTGCGGTCGCCTAAATCGCCTTGGTTAGCGGCTTTCAGGGCGCGACCTATAAGGAAATCGCTATTTTCACCTTCGCTTAGCTCGACAGCTGCGATATTGAGCTCGACCGTCAACGGGCCTTGATCTTTTACCGAGGTCGCAAATGCGGCGCAGTCTACAATTGCGGAGATACGTTCGATTACAGGCGCGAGTGATATCTTTGTTTCATTTGGGAAAGCGACAAGGAACATATCCTCTTCAACTCGCGCGGTTATATCTTGCATTCGAACAAGGTTTTTAATCATATTGCCAATCTTCGCGCACGCGCTTGAAAAATCTTCGGGCGGAATGGAATAAGGTGCATTGGGCCATACTTTTATCGCGAGTAAGCTGATGGGAATTTCTTGAGGGCCCATTTCGTTGCATATTCGGCGAAGATGATTGTAGAAAAAATTATCGTTAAATGTACCCGATGGAATATCAAGACAGGCGTCACCGCCGAGCTGTCCAAATTCACGTTTGAGTTGGCTATGAATGCGATGGTAATTGGCGAGTTCTAAGATGCGTCCACTAATTTCTTTGAGGTCTGAATCGGCTGCAATGAGGTCGCGTGCGCCTTTTTCAAATGCACGATCAGCCTGATCAAATGCCTTGCTATCAACAAGTAAGAGAGTAGGCACGTGATATAATTTGGCGTTTCTTCGCATGGTTGATGAAATGGTTAGCGGCGGCTCAATATCAACAAGAGCATTCATGACAACTGCGTTAAATTGGCTCTCGTAAAGATAATCAAAGGCAGAAAATGTCGTGAACGCCGCGACGACTTCGACATTCTTTTCCTGCAAGGCATTGATGACAATCATGAACTCTGGCGTGGGTTTGCCGACAAATAAGATTTTGAATGGCGTTGATAAAACGCCTTCCTCAAGCGTGTAATCAATATCAAAATCTTCTTTTAACGTCGTGATACGGCGCATTATTTCTTGTTCCATAGATGAAAGACGCAGCAATGAATCAACACGTGTCGCAATTTGGCTAGCATGAGCCGGAGGGTAAATTATGCTTTCAAAGCAAGATGTATCAATATCGGCCTTGCGGGACAGCGTTCCGAGAACAGGAATTTCAAGCTTGCCATAGTGTTTTTTTAGGCCAGCAACTATAGTCGGCGCTTTTTCAATGTAGTCGGTCAGCGCTAAAAGTATAATATTGGGGGCCGTATTGGGCGCGCCATGTAGAATACTACCGTCAAATACGCACTCTTTGGTCAAGAAGTTAAGGCGGGAGAGGTGACTTTTTATTTCATTAGCGCGATGGGTATTATCAGTCACAACTAATACTGTGTTGGTTGGGATTCCAACTTTGGACACGCCAGATATATCTGTATTATCACTCATTAGGAAGTTATCTCCGACCCATTTGTCTGCAAATATGACCTAAAACCCTTTCTGAGGCGTTAAATAATGAATTCAAAACTTATAATTGTTAGAAGGTGTTTCCGCCGGTTTATCCTTCTATAAGGCCTATTGGTTTGGCGGCTTTCAGCATGGCCTCTTGCAATTTCTCAAACGCTCTGGCTTCAATCTGGCGAATACGCTCGCGGCTTACCTTATATACGCCTGCCAGATCTTCCAAAGTCTTTGGATTATCGGAGAGGCGGCGTTCACGTATGATGTGTTGCTCGCGCTCGTTCAGGTCGGCCATGGCGGTTTCGAGAAGCTCCATACGTGCATCATGCTCTTGGCTTTCGCCCAAGACTTGTTCTTGACTATCATTTTCGTCTTCGAGCCAGTCCTGCCATTCAGCTGTACCGTCTTCGCCGCCAATCGTAACGTTTAAAGAGCCGTCACCGCCAAAGCTCATCCGGCGGTTCATATTTATAACCTCAGTCTCAGAAACATTGAGGTCTGTGGCAATTTTCTTCAAATGTTCGGGCTTAAGATCACCTTCTTCGATAGCTTTCATCTCGCCTTTCATGCGGCGAAGGTTGAAAAACAACTTCTTTTGCGCGGCGGTTGTGCCCATTTTAACGAGAGACCAACTGCGAAGGACATATTCCTGAATTGCGGCACGAATCCACCACATAGCATAAGTGGAGAGGCGAAACCCTTTGTCAGGGTCAAACTTTTTGACAGCCTGCATGAGACCCACATTGCCTTCAGAAATGACTTCGCCAATTGGAAGGCCATAGCCGCGATAACCCATAGCGATTTTTGCGACGAGGCGCAGGTGAGAGGTTACCATTTTTTCAGCCGCTTGCGTATTGCCGTCTTCTACCCAGCTTTTGGCGAGGCGAAATTCTTCATCCTTTTCAAGCATAGGGTATTTACGGATTTCAGACAGATAGCTGTTAAGGCCCTGCTCAGGTGAGAGGGCTGTCGACAACGTCAGATTGCCTGAATAGGCTGCATCAGTTTTTTGCCGCTTGGCAGGTAATGTTGTTGTCTTGGCCATAAGAGCCTCCCTAACTTTCGGCTAACCCTCTTTTGCGTTAACCGAGAGCGTAATATAGGAAATGCCGCTCGAGTTTAAAGGTTCCAGCCTTAAATAATTTGTTATCTGGATATGACTTTGCGCTTAAATATCAAGCCCATCGATGAATTGCGCATTGTCTTGAATATATTGATAGCGCAAATCCGCGCGCTTACCCATAAGTGTGCCGACAAGTGCCTCTGTGCTTGGCAGGTTGTCATCATCAATGGTGATGCGGATCATTTTACGAGTCTTGGGATTCATTGTGGTGTCTTTAAGCTGGCTTGCCATCATTTCACCAAGACCTTTAAATCGCCCGATATCCACTTTGCCGCGTCCAGAAAATTGACCTTCAAGAAGCTCATCTTTGTGAGCATCATCAATCGCGTAGGCAATCTTTGAACCTTGGGTGAGCTTATAAAGCGGTGGCATGGCCATAAAGAGGCGGCCCGCATCAATCAGGCCCGGCGTATATCGATAGAAAAACGTAATCAGCAGCGCCGCAATATGAGCTCCGTCAACATCCGCATCTGTCATGATAACGACACGTTCATAGCGTAAATCATCAAGTTCAAATTTTTTGCCAAGGCCGATGCCAAGCGCAACGCAAAGGTCCGAAATTTCTGCATTGCGCTGAATTTTCTCCATCGTCGCGCTTTCGACATTGAGGATTTTCCCTTTCAGCGGCAAGATAGCTTGGTTTTCGCGGTTGCGAGCCTGTTTGGCAGAGCCGCCCGCAGAGTCACCTTCGACGATGAATAGTTCTGTGTCTTCAGACCCCTTACGAGTACAATCAGAGAGCTTTCCGGGCAGGCGGAGCTTCTTCGTTGCGGACTTGCGTTTTACGTCGCGGGCTTTGCGTCGTTTGAGACGATCTTCAGAGTTTTGTATCGCCCATTCTAGCAGCTTTGTTGCATCCTTTGGGGAACTGGCGAGCCAATGGTCAAATGGGTCGCGCACGGCGCTTTCAACCAGTTTAGACGCTTCGGTATTAGAAAGACGGTCTTTGGTCTGGCCTTGAAATTCCGGGCTTTTTATAAAGATTGAGACAAGCGCGCCAATACTACTCATTACGTCGTCAGTCGTAATGTTCGCCGCCTTTTTGCTCATACCCGTAATATCAGCATAAGAACGCAGGCCTTTGGTGAGCGCGGCGCGAAGGCCTGCTTCATGTGTTCCTCCGCCTGCCGTAGGGACGGTGTTACAATAGCTGCGGATAAGATTGTCAGCTTCGCCAAACCCTGCGGGAGTCCACGCGACGGCCCACTCCACGCGGCCGTGACCCGTATCTTTTTTGCTGCGTCCCGCAAAAATGTCGCTGGTAATCATGGCTTTTGTGCCCATGGTTTCTTTTAGAAAATCAGCAAGGCCACCGGGGAAATGAAAGCTTGCTTCTGAAGGGACAGCGTCTAATTCCTGAACGAGTTCAGGCGCGCACTTCCAACGAATTTCAACACCTGGTTGTAGATAGGCTTTCGCTCGCGCCATGCGGAACAATCGAGCGGCGCTGAATTTAAGTTTTGGCCCAAAAATCTCTGGGTCAGGATGAAAGCGCACTTTCGTGCCACGGCGATTGTTTATTGCGCCAAGGTTTTTTATCTTACCTTTCGGCTTACCGCGTGAAAAAGTCATTGAATATAAGGTCTTACTGCGCGCGACTTCAACGACAAGGTCATCAGAAAGTGCATTAACAACAGAGACGCCCACGCCGTGCAAACCACCAGATGTTTCGTAAGCTTTATTAGAGAATTTGCCGCCCGAGTGAAGCTCTGTGAGGATGACTTCAAGGGCTGATTTTTTTGGATATTTAGGGTGAGGGTCGACCGGAATTCCGCGGCCATTATCAGATACAGAGAGGTGGCCGCTGGCTTCGAGTTCAACCTCAATACGGCTGGCGTGACCTGCCACGGCTTCATCCATTGAGTTATCAATAACCTCAGCAAAAAGGTGGTGCAGCGCGCGTGCATCCGTGCCGCCAATATACATGCCCGGGCGAAGCCTAACGGGCTCCAAGCCCTCTAAGACTTCTATATCTTTCGCAGAATAATTACTGGTGTCGTCGCCCGATTTAGGGCCTGCAAAGAGATCTTTTTTTGCCGCACTAGCCATTGCATTGCTCACTCAAGAAAATGAATCGAAAATGCACTATGGGGCGATTTGCGCTCCATGCAAGTGGAGCGCCGTTTTTATGGTGGGATTACCTCTAACCGCGTGGGCTAGAATAACAAGCGAAGGACAACGCGGCCTGTGTGGCGGATAAATCCGTCACGAATATCACTGTCTATATCAAACGAGAAGCTTGAAAATTCGGAGCCAGCAGCAACTGTGATGCCAAGCAAAAATCCGTCTGAAGAGATTTCTTCAGATTCAATAGTAAATGGTGTTGTGCCGCCTACGAAACGGCCTGTTGTGATAACACCGTCGTTGATAAAGTCATTGCGATAGCCAACGCGAAGCGATGGGCGTACCCATGTTCGCTTGCCAAAAAACTTGGCGCCAAAGTTAAGCATTGCCGTAGCTGATCCGCTCTCTGAATCGCGGTCGTCAATATCAAGACCGATGCCGGTTGAACTTTCTTCCGTGTAAGAGTTCTCAGATAACGATAAATAGTCCAGAGATATAGCAGGGCGCACAAAGAACGTATCGCTAATATCGTAATCATAACCTGCACGTAGAGTCCCATTTACATGTGTACCCGACCAGTCGCCAGAGGACGTTCCAATGAAGTTGCCTACGGCTACGTTTCTCTCGCTTTCAAAATCATTATAACCAACGCCTGCCAGAGCTTCAATTCCAAGTCCGCCGGTTTGATAACCTGCATAGGCCCCAAGTTGAACTGTCACGAGATCAAGTGGTTCATCATCGTCAATCACGCTTTCAATTTCTGTTGAGGCAAAACCAGCGGTAAGGCCTACCGCATGAAAAGGCCCGAGTTCTGTATCGATGCCCGCATTAAAACCAAAACCATGGCCACGGTACTGATCGGATAACCCTGCAAGTTCACGGTCTGCGAAATAAGCGAACTCTTCAATCCAGACCCCGCCTGGGCGGTCTGGGCTGCGGCGTGCATTGTCAAGCTGTGCCCCAACTGCGCCTGTTGCGCCGTTAACATTGGCAACAACGAACTGAAGTCCGGCGGCTGCAAACTCTGGTAAAAGTTGGTTGTAGGCTTGATTGAATGTGTCGCCGTCCGTCAAGTTTACAAAAGCATCGCCAAGGGCCGCGTTCGAGCTGAGGGCTTCAAAGGCCGAATTGAAAAAGGCTGTTTGCACATTGTCCAGACCCAGCTCAGAAGTTTCGCGCAAATCGAGTGTAACAAGCAATGAGTTTGGGTCATTTGCGTCAAACGAATATGTTGTGTTGTAGAGGAAGGGTGAGGTGACCCCGGAAAGGGTCGAAAGGTCGCCTTCAACATTTAAATTCGCAGCACTTGCAATCGTAAACGTATTGGATGTACTTCCAATAATATTAGAAAGAATGGGATTAATCTGTGCCCCGTCAGCAAAGCTAATATCGCCCGACGCGACCAATGTGCTGGCTTGACCTGTCGCCCCGTCAAGAGAGGGGTTATAAGAGGATGTTGAGTCAAAGCTTGCTGTCGTGACGGATAGAGGCGTGCCTGCCAAATTAGTCAGTGCGCTATCTGACACTGACAATGCAACTGAGCCGCCTTCACTTGTAATAGCGCCTGTGACGATGGAGCCTCCGCTTATTGTGAGTGAGTTTTCTCCGCCTGCAAAGTCGATCGCACCAACCACTGTGCCTGACGTGACTTCGACAGTGTCGTCCCCGCTGCCAAGTAAAACATCCCCGAAAATACTCGGAGCTGTTGGCGTGATTTCATCGGTTAAATCGGTATCTTCAGCAAGGTTTTGTGTAACGTTTACCCCTGTTGTGTTCGCCGAAAGATCTAGTGCTGTACGTGTGAAATTTGTGGCCTCTATTCCATTCGCATCAGAATTTACGCCAATAGCACTGATTGTCCCCGTGTTGACAACATTGAGCAAAGTACCGGAGGAATCGCGAATAGCAACAATTTCACCGTCTCGGCCTGTAACAATTGCCGAAATTGCACCGCTATTGTTAAGGGATGAGACATCGGCGCCATCTTCAATGTTAATAGCCACGGCCGTAATATTGCGCGCGGCCATAATGTCTTCGTCGTCAAGAAAAGATTGATCCAGGTCTTCCGTAACGCTTGCGGTGATAATGCCCGCGTTGTTAATGGCTTCAGCAATGGCCCCGTTCCCAATAACAATAACTTGTGCCAGGCCTGTAAATCCGTCGACATCAACTGTGCCGTCGTCGCTCGATCTAAAACTTGAAGCTGACAGTGAGCCTGTATTGGATATACCGCCCTCAATCGTGGCATCGCGAACCTCAAATGTCGTTGAGTTCACATCGTTAAAAACGCCAGACGCCGACAGTTGTCCTTCGTTAATAAAGCCGTATGTAAGCGCGCCGTCAAAATTTTCGTCATCAGGGTCAGTTATCGCGGAGACTCTACCAATCGCGATGGGGGTGCCTAGACCATCGATTAAAATTGCGGGCGCATTACCAAACTGGTTAACACTCGGGATGGAACTTATGAACGATGTTTCTACTCCAGCTTCATCCGTAGTAGTTGTGATAACTTGATCAAATAATACGCCGCCCGAAATATTACTGTTGATGTTAACGGCGGCTGCAGCTTGCCCAAGATCGTCTTCATCAATAAGCTCACGCCCCGCAAGGTTAGGACGCGTTGAGAAGCGATAGCCAGTGTTTGAAATTGTACCTTGAGAGGTGAAACCGCCCTCTATATCGTCTGTGACACTTACTCCCGAAGCGTTCGTGCCGAGAGTTTGTATGTTGCCGCCAAGTGCTAGCTCCCCAATAATCCGGCTTTCTACGCTGACGCCAACAGAATTGTCACCTGTCACGCCAATGACTCCAAGAGCGCTCAAATTACCTGTTAAGCCAGCTGTCTCCGCTAGCCGTATGCCAAAGCTATTATTTCCTTCAACGACCACACTGCTGACGGTCTCAAGGGTCACATTACCCACGAAAGGTGATGCGCCCGAAATCAGAATGCCTGTTCGGCCTGTCCCAGAGGCAAATGGCTCATCCGGAACGAGGTCATCGTCTAAATCAGCGGGCGTAAAGTCTTCAATCACTGAGATTGCGCCCGATTGTGTGTAGCTGCCCGTATTACCACCTTGTATTTCGACCGCTGTTGCATTGTCCACGTCTTCAATCAAAATTACGCCAGAATTTGTTATCGTGTTATCGGAATTAAGCGTCACGGCAGGATCTGTTGTCGTCGTGGTGATTGTGACACCCGCGTCAATCGTTACGTCGCCACTGTCTTCGGTTATGACAGGTGTATCTTGATCAACGTCGATTGTTGTCTGGGCCGATACGAGCGTCGCAGCGCTGAACGTGATTGTTGTCAACGCGGTCGTCAAAAAGAAGCGGTTAAGCATATCGGGCAGGTCCAATTCGGTCATTTTAAAACTCTAGCCGTGAATGAAAATTCCCGACTCAAGACGTATTAACGGGTAATGTCGCTCGCGCCAATGAAAGAATGGTTATTTTTCAGCCATATATCAGCTCTAAAGCCGCAGTTTGGGGTCTGTTTAAGCTGTGGGGCGAACCGCGTGGGCCAAAATGTTGACCATAGTGGCGTGGGCGGGCGTCTTACCTATGTTTTCAATCACATGGTCTTGGTCTGCGCGGTATCGCAAAGTTTGACCTTCGGAGGCCTCCCAGCTTTCATCCGCCGTTGAGACACGCAACTTTCCTTGCAAGATTGTGAGGTTTTCAACTGACCCTGCAGGATGAGCTGAGCTTTCGAGTTTACCGCCCGGCGCGGCCTTAAAATCATACCATTGAGCCCATTGCACAGTCTCAATCCAGCCCGTTATGCGAAGTTCGCACAGCCCATCTTCAGATTTGAGAAGCGGCGTGTCTTGGGTGTTGAGTTTTTCAACAAGAGCAGAGCCGTTATTGGGTGTATCAACCAAAAAGGCCTCAATACTCGTGCCAAGGGCTTGCGAAAGCCGAGATAAGGTTGCGAGAGAGGGGTTGGTTTCGTTCTTTTCGATTTGCGAAATCATGGATTTAGCGACACCGGAAATCTCGGATAATTCGCCAAGTGACATCTTATCTACTGTGCGAAGACGCTGGATTGTCTTGCCAAGCTTTGCGCCTAAAGCATCCGTCTCTGGGCAGGCTTGTCTTTTTTGGCGGGCCATAAGCGGTCTCAAAATTGTGACCATTTTACGAAAAAAACTTGGCCAAAGGTCTGGTATATTGTCCAATCGTTCTATATATAGAACAGCGAAATAGCAAGGCGATTGTTCGTTTTGCTCAATGCCATGAGGCTAAAAACGGCTTTGGAGCCAAATATGCGTTATCTTCCCATTCACGTAGATACAGCACATCAGAGAGTTCTAATAGTTGGCGGAGAGGCTGCGGCTGAAGCTAAGTTGCGAACGCTAATTAAAACAGATGCTGAATTGTTTCTTGTTGCGCCTGAACTCGGCCCCGAAGTGGCGAGATGGGTCAGGGCCGGAAAGATTGTCTGGGCGCAGCGCGAGTTTAATGAGAACGACTTAAATGGCGTGCGGTTGGTTTATGCGGCCACCGAAGATGATACTGAAAATGCGCGTATTGCAGAGCTTTCAAGCGCGCGCGGTTTGCTCGTAAATGCCGCTGACCAGAAAGATGCTTGCGCCTTTATTACGCCCGCGCTTGTCGACCGCAGCCCTGTCATTGTGTCGATCGGCACGGAAGGTACAAGCCCAAGTTTGGCGCGCGCATTAAAATCTGAATTTGAACAGATATTGCCCTCAACACTTGGATCATTTTCTAGAAAAATCAATGCTTTACGAGCTAAAGTGAAGCTAAGTCTTCCGGACTTATCTATTCGCCAAACCTTCTGGGCGGATATATTTGATGGACGAGATCTGCGCTCGCAGCTGCGCGTGACAGAGCCTGAACTTGAAGCCCGCGTCAATGAGAAATTGGTAGCAGGAAACGCGAGTACTAAGACAGGTCAAGTCGTGCTCGTCGGGGCTGGTCCCGGCTCTCCAGAACTGCTGACGCTTGGTGCGCGTCAAGCACTTCATGCGGCTGACGTTATTGTTTATGATCGCCTTGTCTCTCAAGACGTACTCGATTTTGGTCGCCGCGAAGCGGAATATATCTACGTGGGTAAGGACCCGCATGGACGTTCAACGCGGCAAGACGCCATCAATGAAACCCTTATTGAGAAAGCTCGCGAAGGTCTTCACGTTGTGCGCCTTAAATCTGGCGACCCGTTGATTTTTGGCCGCGCGGATGAAGAGCTCGACGCGCTGCAAGACGCGAAAGTCACGGCGCGTATCGTGCCAGGCATTACGTCTGCCGCTGCTGCCGCCGCCGAAATTGGCGCGTCCTTAACAACGCGCGGCCGTAATAAATCAGTATCATTTATCACAGGCCATGACGCAGAAGGTTTTGCCGATCATGATTGGAATGCATTGGCGGGCATTGAGGCCCGCGCGGCGATATATATGGGTGTTGGCGCGAGCCGCTTTATTCAAGGACGTTTGCTTTTGCATGGCGCAAAGAAATCTACGCCTGTGACGGTCGTGGAAAACGCGTCCCGAGCCAACCAGCTTATTGTCGCGACAACGCTTGGTGATCTCGCCGATGATATTAAGGCGCGAGGCATTAAAGGCCCCGCTATATTGCTTCTTGGTTACGCGCCGCGTGAAGCCTTGACCCAAGCGGCGAAAATCGGAGTGGCGATATGAGTTTAAAACATAAAGGCAAAGGCCCGCAGGCTCTGACCGCGAATAATCTTCGCGAAGGCTTTGTTGTCTGGCTAACCAAAGATATGACGTGGTCGGCAGATTACACAGACGTATTTTTGTCTGAAGACGAAAATGTTATTGAGAAAATGCAGGCGCAAGGTGAGGCCGACGACCTGGCTAACCTTATTACGGGTGTTTACTTCATTGATGTTGATCCTGCCACAGGTCTACCCGCCCGTTACCGTGAGCGGTTCCGCGTCAAAGGCCCTAGTTATGACACAGCTGCGTTTCTTGCGGCTAAGGAGGCGAAATAATGTATCGCTATGATGAATTTGACCACGATGTGGTGCAATCGCGCGTAAAACAATTTCGCGGGCAGGTCGAGCGCCGCCTTGCGGGCCGTATTACTGAGGATCAGTTTAAGCCTTTGCGTTTGCAAAATGGCCTTTATCTACAGCTCCATGCCTATATGCTGCGGGTAGCTGTGCCTTATGGTACACTGTCCTCAAAGCAAATGCGGCAGCTCGCGATGATCGCAGATAAATATGACCGCGGCTATGGCCACATCACAACGCGCCAAAATATGCAGTTTAATTGGCCCGAGCTGACTGATGTGCCAGATATTTTGCAGGATTTGGCCGATGTTGAAATGCATGCTTTTCAAACATCTGGGAACTGTATTCGTAACGTTACATCTGACCCCTATGCAGGGGCTGCAGGCGAAGAGATCGAAGACCCGCGCCCAACAGCTGAACTCTTGCGCCAATGGTCAACTATCCATCCGGAATTTGCATTCTTGCCGCGTAAGTTCAAAATCGCTGTCACTGCCTCAAAGCAGGACAGAGCTGTTATTCGCGCTCATGATATTGGTATAGAAATTGTACGCAATGATGCGGGCGAAGTTGGCTATCACATCATCGTTGGCGGAGGTCTTGGCCGAACACCTATCATCGGCGTTACATTGCGTGAATTTCTTCCGCGCGAAGAGCTATTGCCTTATCTTGAAGCCGTTATGCGCGTCTACAACCGCTTTGGCCGCCGCGATAATAAATATAAAGCCCGCATCAAAATCCTTGTACAGGAAACAGGTATTGAAGATTTTAAAGCCCAAGTTGATGCGGAATACGCGACGCTTGAGCCGTCTGACATCGCCGTGTCCCCTGAAGAAGTCGCGCGTATCACGGCCTATTTCGCGCCGCCAGAGTTCGAAGACTTGTCTGATGTAAATGTGGCTATAAATGAGGCCCGCAAATCCGATAGCGCGTTTAATGACTGGGTTGAAAACAACGTCGCTACCCATAAGCAAGCGGGCTATGCGATTGTAAACATATCACTCAAATCTCCAGAGCTTGCGCCGGGGGATATTACCTCTGACCAAATGCGCAGTGTGGCTGATCTTGCGGACAGTTATAGTTTTAGTGAGCTGCGCAGCACACATCAGCAAAATCTCGTCCTGCCGCATGTCAAGCAGGCTGACTTACCTGCGCTCTATAAAGCGCTGGTGGATAAAGATATTCACGCGGCCAATATCGGTCTCATTACTGATATTATTTGCTGTCCCGGCATGGATTTTTGCGCGCTTGCCACGGCTCGCTCTATCCCGCTGTCTCAGGCTATCACCGAGCGGTTCCTTGACCCCGCGCGCCAAAAAGCGATTGGCGAAATGCAAATTAAAATTAGCGGCTGTATCAATGCCTGTGGTCATCACCATGTTGGCCATATCGGTATTCTGGGCCTCGAAAAAGCGGGCGTTGAATTTTATCAAATTAAGCTCGGCGGAGATTCGTCTGAAAACGCTGCTGTTGGTGATATAACAGGTAAGGGTTTTTCTCACGACGAAACTGTTGATGCCATTGAGAAAATGGTCGATTTTTATATTTCCAAACGAGAGGAGGGAGAGCGTTTCATCGATGCCTACCGCCGCCTTGGCATGGATGCCTTCAAGGAGGTGCTCTATGGAACCGCTTAGCGCCAACGCAGAACACGTTCTTATTCGTCACGGCCATGTTGAAAGCGCGGCTCATCTTGATGATGTGATGGATATGGAAGCTTTCATTGCCGCCAATGAAGGCGATGAAGTTAGCCTTCAAAATGATGTGGATTTGGCGGCCTTTGCCCCGCAGCTTCCCAAGCTGAAGACCATTCTTATTGATTTTCCAAGCTATGCCGATGGACGAGGCTTTTCTATCGCGCGCCAACTTCGCAAGACATATGGATTTAAGGGCACGATTATCGCGGATGGCCCGCTTATTCCTGACCAATACAGCATGGCGCTTCAATGCGGGTTTGACGCTGTGCGGCTGGACGGCAAAACCTTTGCTATCCAAGCTGAAAGCGATTGGTTTAACGCTATGGACGCTTTTGCGGGTGCCTATCAGCGTGGCTATACGGTCAAAAACGGTCCCGCGACGAGCATTTTTGATGCGCGCAAGACGTCTGCCGCCGCATTGAAACAAGCCGAGCAGGGCACTATTGATCCTTATTTTGGCCTCTCTGCCCATAAGGCGATTGACCGGGCACTGGAGGAATATAACGGGAAAATCGCGCTAGTCTCTTCGCTAGGCGTAGACTCTGTTGTGCTGCTTCATATGGTGTCGCAAATCGACAAAGACGTGCCCGTTATTTTCCTTGATACAGGTAAGCACTTTCGCGAAACGCTTGCTTATCGTGATATGATTATCGATGACTTAGGGCTCACGAACTTCCAAAGCATCCGCCCTGATCCTAAAGCGGTGAAATCTGAGGACCCGAACGGTGACCTGAATGAACATGCGCCGGACAGCTGTTGTGATCTGCGCAAAGTGCGCCCGCTCGACAGCGTCATTTCTGGCTATGAAGCGCGCATTACAGGCCGCAAGCGCTACCAAACCGCCGACCGCGCGAACATGCCAATCCTTGAGAAAATCGGTCGCCAAGCCAAAATTAATCCGCTCGCCTATTGGCACGCCAAAGACGTCACCGCTTACATTCAAAAGCATGACCTCCCGCCGCATCCTATGCTTGCGCTTGGCTTTTTGTCTATTGGTTGTCAGCCCTGCACGACCCGCGTTGCCGAGGGCGAAGACCCACGCGCGGGTCGTTGGCGTCACCACGATAAAACCGAATGCGGCATTCATTACATCGACGGAAAATGGGTTCCGATTGAAGAAAATAAAACGTTTGAGGTATTCTAACTCCAACCCTTCCTCACTTTGGGGTAGGGAGGTATTTCCCTATTTCCGCTGCTGAAAAACACCGCTTAAGACGGGTTTGTTTTGATAGACAATATCAACAACATCCCCTGCTTTAATTTGCGGAAACGGGACGTCGTCGTCGCTCCAATGTTCGAACTCAGCTTCGAGGTCACGTTTGACCGTAATCTGAGAGAGTAGCTGCCGATTGATATAAACCGCCAGCGTATCGCCGGGCTCAAGCGGCAGACGTTCCACTTCAATTTCAATTTTATGGGGTTTGCCCTCTTTGAAAATGGAATAATCCGCTTCGGGACGGCACGTCGCAAACCTTTGGTCGAGCACGTTGAAATCCGCCGCGAAGCGTGTTTTCACAACACCGCCTTTGCCTCCACCTAACATTTTCAAGAAGAAGAAAACGAAGATTAAAGCGATGGCGCCGAAGATGATAGTAAAGAAATCCATACGTATATTATGATCGCAAAAGCCAAATGCGGCAAGGTAAAATCATTCGACTTACTTATGCCGCTCCTTAAGCTCCGTAATTACATCGATGAATTTTACGTCTTTCGCGGCGAGCAATACCATCAAGTGATAGATTAAATCCGCGGACTCGCTCACGAGTTTATCGTCCGTTTCGGCCACGGCGGCCAGCGCGGTTTCCACGCCTTCTTCGCCGACTTTTTGCGCGGCGCGGCGTAGCGGTCCTTGGAGGAGGGAGGCGGTATAGCTGCTGTCTTTATCAGCCGTTTTGCGGCCTTCAATGAGGTCTTCGAGATAGCTCAAAAAACCTAGCCCTTGCGGGCCTTTATCTCCAAAGCATGATGTCGTTTCAAGGTGGCAAGTTGGACCTTTTGGTACGGCGCGCACTAGGAAAGTATCCTTATCGCAATCCACTTCTATACTCTTAAGCGTGAGCGTGTTTCCGCTCGTCTCGCCCTTGGCCCAAAGCTCTTTTCGAGAGCGTGACCAGAATGTGACAAGCCCTGTCTCTTGCGTCTTTTCAAGGCTCTCCGCGTTCATATAACCCAGCATCAAAACCTGCTCCGTACAGGCATGCTGGACTATAGCGGGAACGAGGCCGCCCCCTTTTTTCCAATCAATTTTTTTAGCGTCAATTTTCATCTAAAGTCTCATCTCTATGCCGGCGGCTTTAAGGTCGGCTTTAAGGGTAGGAATGGGTAGCACGTTTTTATGAAAGACGCTCGCCGCCAACGCGCCGTCAACATCGGCCTGCTTAAAGACATCCTCAAAATGCTCGGTTGCGCCTGCGCCGCCAGAAGCGATAAGAGGCACATTGCAGATCGCGCGAACAGCCTTCAGCTGCGCAATATCATAGCCTTTGCGAACGCCGTCTTGGTTCATACAGTTGAGCACAATTTCGCCTGCGCCGCGCTCTATGACTTCAGTGACCCAGTCCAGCGAGAGCCGTCCTGTTTGGCGCATTTTATCGGGGTCGCCCGTATGGCTGCGCACGTGATAGATTCCGTCCTTCTCATAGCTATCAATACCCACGACAACGCATTGCGCGCCATAAGCTTCGTTCAGTTCATTGATTAATTCTGGTCGCATTAGGGCGGGGGAATTGACGCTAATTTTATCAGCTCCCGCCGCAAGGCGGGCGCCGGCCGCTTCGACCGAACTTATCCCGCCTGCCACGCAGAACGGAATATCGATGGCGCGGCTGACTTTGGCAATCCAATCTGGGCTGACTTCGCGTTTATCTGTGCTGGCCGTGATATCGTAAAATACAAGTTCATCGGCGCCTTCGTCGCGGTAACGTATGGCGAGATCAATAATGCCCCCCACGTCGACATGGTCGCGAAATTGCACGCCTTTCACCACGCGTCCATCACGCACATCAAGGCAAGGTATGATGCGCCGTGCTAACATGTGAAAAGGTCTAGCATTTAAGCGCTTCGCCTAGCGTAAATTTATTCTCATAGAGGGCTTTGCCAATAATGATGCCGTGCGGGTTGAGGGCTTTGAGGTCTTTGACATCGTTGAGCGTGCCAACGCCGCCAGAGGTAATTAGTTCCAGCGTTGGAAACTCAAGCTGAATGCGTTTGTAAAGCTCGACATTGGCCCCGCCCAATACGCCGTCGCGCGCTATATCGGTAACGAGAACTGTTTTTAGGCCGCTGCCGAGAAAATCTTTCAGCACGTCCCACAGCGGCTTCTCTGCCGTTTCCGTCCAGCCGCGTGTGGCGGGGTAGGGCTCGCCGTCTTCGCCAATGTTTACATCAAGCGCAACTACAATGCGGTCCGGCCCGAAATTAGAAATCCAGAACTTCACCATTTGCGGGTTTGTTACGGCGAGAGAGCCGATAACAACACGCTGCACGCCGCCTTGGAGTAGGCGCTCAATCTGTCCAATCTCGCGAATACCACCGCCCGTCTGCACCTTCAGCCCGCTTTCATTCGCTATTTTAATGATAAGGTCAGTCTGCTCTGTTTTCCCATGCTTTGCACCGTCCAAATCGACAATATGCATCCACTCAGCGCCCATTCGAGCGCATTCGGTAGCAACGTCCATAGGCGAAATATCGTAATTTGTACGTTGTTTGAAGTCGCCTTTGAACAATCGCACGCAGCCGCCGTCCATCAAATCAATTGCCGGATAAATCATACGTTTACTTTCAGAAAATTAGATAATATTCGCGCCCCTACCGCGCTGCTGCGCTCGGGATGAAACTGGCACCCCCACACATTTTTATGACGCACGACGGCGCTGAAAATTAGCCCATACGTCGAGGTCACAAGCGTCGCGCGGCTGATAGGCGCGGCGTAGCTATGGACGAAATAGGCGTGGTCACCTGCAGCAATGCCATCAAGAATAGGATCGGTTTTTATCGGCTCTAATGTGTTCCAGCCCATGTGAGGAGATGGCAAATCACCCGTATGAAGGCGCGAAATTGTGCCGGGCACAAGGCCTAAGCCTTTTGTGTCGGCACCGCCTTCTTCGAGCGTATCAAAGATAATCTGCATACCTAAGCATATCCCCATAACGGGCTGCGTCAAACTTTGCAGTACAGGTGTCAATCCGCGCGCATGAATATTTTCCATCGCTAGCGGGGCGGCGCCAACACCGGGAATAATCACGCGCTCTGCCGCTGCAATCATCGACGGATCATGCGAAACAACAGGCTTTACGCCCATTCGCTCAAAGGCAAAGACCACGCTGGCCAGATTGGCCACGCCTGTATCAACAATGACTAGGCTCATTTTAAATCACACCCTTTGTAGAGGCTATTTCAGTGCCCTCACGGGCGAAGGCAGGGCGAAGCGCGCGGGCGACGCCTTTAAAGCTCGCCTCAATCATATGATGGGTGTTCTCGCCCTCAACATCAATTTGTATGGCTGCGCCTAAGGTTTGCGCAAGGCTTTCGAACACATGCGGGCACATTTCCGCGGGAAACTCGCCGACATGATCCGTGGGAAATGCGCCTTTAAAAGTCATGGCTGGCCGGCCAGACAAATCGACGGCGACGCGGGCCTGTGTTTCGTCCATCGGCATAACAAAGCCAAAACGACCAATGCCCGCCTTATCGCCAAGCGCTTGCTTGAGCGCCGTGCCGAGCGCGAGCGCGCAGTCTTCAACCGTGTGGTGGGCGTCAATCTCAAGATCACCTTTGCAAGTGAGCGTAAGCCCAAAGCCGCCGTGCTTGGCGAGCGCTTCGAGCATGTGGTCATAAAACCCAATGCCCGTGTCGACTTTAATGAGTTTAGTATCATCAAGATTAACCCGCACCGAAATATCAGTCTCTTTAGTTTTGCGGTGCATTTCGCCAATGCGGTCAGGACGTTTTTCATCTCCGCTTATACCAAAGGCGGCGAGAGCGATTGTGTTCTCTTCAGGCGTACCGATTGAGATACGCATATGACCCGTTGTGCTGCGGTAGTCTCTGATTTTTACGTTGCGCCGCGAGAGTTCCCGCATCAAGCGGGCATCTTCTTGAACATCAATCAACAGAAAATTTGCCTCTGAAGGCCAGATTTTTTTGATAAAGGGTGATTTTTGCAGTTCCGTAAACATGCGATCACGCTCTGAAATCCACTCCGCAAGGCGGGCGGCATGTGTACTCATCGCAGCAGGCGATAACGCCTCTAAAATAGCGTCTTCGACAGGGCGCGCAATTGGATAAGGCGGTAAAACTTTCAGCATAAGCTCAATCACGCGCGGGTCGGCTATGGCTACGCCGCCGCGAACGCCTGCCAGCGAATAAGCCTTGGACAGCGTACGCATGATAAATAAGTTTGGGAACTCTAGCGTTTTGGGAATGTAACTCGGCGCGGTTGAGAACTCTTCATAAGCTTCGTCAATTGCGATTATAATGTTTGGAAACCGCGTGCAAAGCTGTTCAACAAGGTCGTCTTTGATGATGCCGCCTGTTGGATTGTTAGGCGTGCAAAGGAAAATGACTTTGAGGTTTTCGGCCTCTTCTGCGGCCTTGATAATTGCGGCGCTATCCCAATCATAATCATCCTTTAGCGGTACATCGATAATGCCTGCGCCTTGGATTTGCGCGCAGGTTTTATAATAACCAAATGTCGGGCTGCAGATGAGGATGTTGTCTTGTCTGTCCTCAATAAATGTACGCAGCAAAACTTCAATCGCTTCATCCGCGCCGCGCCCCACAAAAAGGTGGTCTTTGGTTGTGCCGTAAAGGTCCGCGAGGCGCGAAACAAGGTTAGGCGGTTGTTGTTCTGGATAGCGGTTGTAGTCCTCTGCGCCGCGCACAGGTGGCGGAGCGTAGGGAGACTCATTGGCATCAAGGTGCAGCGCGCCAGTCGCACCGCCCCGCGCGCTATAGGCGGAGAAATCAACAATAGCTTTGCGGGCAATATTATACGGGAATTTTGTCATGTCTGATTGCTCTGTAATCTCAAAGAGACGGCACGTCTATGGGCTTCAAGCCCTTCCATATCGGCGAGAGTTTCTACTGTGGGGCCAAGTAACTCTAATCCTTCGCGGGTCAATTTTTGCACGCTGATATATTTAATAAAACTCTCAAGCGTGACCCCGCTATAGGCGCGCGCAGCGCCGTAGGTCGGCAATGTGTGGTTTGTACCACTGGCATAATCCCCCACGGATTCGGGCGTCCAAGGTCCAATAAAAATAGACCCTGCATTGCGAATGGCCGGGACAAATGTCTCTGGATTGTTGGTTTGGAGGATGAGGTGCTCTGGCGCGTAGCTATTGACTATATGTGCAATCGTTGGCCGTCCATTGGCCACAATAAGCCTCGCAAATTTCAGTGCGCTTTCAGCAATATCGCAGCGCGGCAGTGTTTTGACTTGTGACAAAACTTCTTCTCGTACGCGGGCCGCGACGCTTTCGTTAACGCAGATACAGACCACTTGCGCGAGCGTGTCATGTTCGGCTTGGGATAGAAGGTCAGAGGCGACAAAGGCCGGATTACATTTCTCGCCTGCAACAACCATGGCTTCGCTAGGGCCTGCCGGCATATCAATCGCGGGGCCGCCGGGTTCTTGCGCGGTAAGGGATTTTGCAGTGGCGACATAGGTATTTCCGGGGCCAAAAATTTTATCGCATTTTGGGACGGACCGTGTTCCGTATGCCATCGCGGCAATCGCCTGCGCGCCGCCGCAGGCATAAAGCTCTGTTACGCCGCAGCGGTAGGCTGCCCCCAATATGGCGGAGTTTACTTTTCCATCTTTGCCTGGGGGGGTGACGACAACACGCCGCTTCACACCTGCTACTTTAGCGGGGATAGCCAGCATCATTAGTGTAGAGACAAGCGGCGCCGTACCGCCGGGGACATAAAGCCCCGCTGTCTCAATCGCGCGGGATTCACGGCGGCAGATCACGCCAGGCATAGTTTCGATTTCTATGTCTTGAGGTTTCTGGGCGTTGTGGAAAGTTTTGATGTTTTTCTGCGCTGTTTTTATTGCGTCCTTTTGTGCATCAGGCAGGGACTTCCATGCCTTGCGCATATCAGCTTCGGAAACTCTCAGGCGAGAGAGTGTGACGCCGTCAAATTTAGCTGTGTAATCCAGAACGGCTTGGTCACCACCGTTCTTCACGTCTTGAAGGATATAACTGACGTCTTCGGTGAGTTTGGAGTCCGATAGCGCGCTAGGCCGAGCAAGGGCGTCTGCTTGCTCAGATTCGCTTAAATCTTTCCAAATCAGCGTTTTCATTAGGCCATCATCTTTTCAATGGGCAGCACCAATATAGAGCGCGCGCCAAGGGCTTTAAGGTCTTCGAGTGTTTCCCAAAAGACGTTTTCTGTGCATACGGCCTGCATAGAGACGAGGTCACCCGCGAGCGGGATAATTGTCGGCGCGTCGGAGCCAGGTAGAATTTGCGTGATAGCGTCGACCGCGGATTTGGGTGCGTTGAGCATAATATATTTTGTCTCGGTCGATTTTAATACGCCGTCAATGCGGCTTTTAAGCTTTTCAAAGACTTCCGATTTTGCGGCTAGCATCTCGCGTTTAGAACTGATCAGCACGGCTTCAGAGTTTAGGATAGTTTCGAAGGCCGTTAGACCATTAGCTTCGAGCGTCGCGCCAGATGAGACGAGGTCGCAAATGCTCTCTGCGATGCCAATAGACGGAGCGAGTTCAACCGCGCCTTTCATTTCGACCATAGTCGCGTTGATTTTCTTCTCAGCGAGATATTGCCCCAAAACGCCAGGATAGGTCGTGGCTATGGTCGTGCCGTTAAGCTGCTTTGCGGAGGTGATGCCGCTACTGTCGCTAGCTGCAAGACAAAGCTTACAACGCGAAAACCCAAGCCGCATGGTGATAGTTGCATCCAGCGGCGCCTTGGCGGAAAGCTGTTCTTCAACCAAAACATTTTCGCCGACAATACCAATATCTGCCGCGCCCGAAGCGACAAATGAGGGAATGTCGTCATCACGCACGAGCAGTAAATCAATCGGCATATTCTTGACTCGGGCCAGCAAACCGCCGCCGCGAATAGCAAAGCGCAGGCCGCATTTTTTTAGGAGCGCATAGCTGTCATCAGCAAGCCGCCCCTTTTTTTGAAGGGCAATCCGTAATCTTTGTTCAGTCATTTTTTAATCCTTTAGGCGGTCAAGAACCGCACGGTAGCCTTGGTGAGGCTCATCTTTTAAAAAACGCGCCACGCGCCCTATTGTTGTCGTACTTACGCCAGTGTCGGCGTTGATATCGCGGTAGCTCATCTCTGTGCGGTCAAGCAGGCAGGCCACATGCCAGCGCTCGGAAAGGGCCCGCAGCTCGGCGGGTGTGCAAAGGTCAATCAAGAAGCGCTCCATTTCGGCAGCGTCTTTAACGGAAATCAGCGCGCGCGCAAGCTCAGCCCGGCTGACGCCTTGCGCGGTCTTAGTCGTTTCATTTGCTGTTACAAAGGCCATATTGTGTCCGTGTGAGTGTGTTATCTCGCTAATACACAGGGGCGATGAGGCTGACAAGAGAAAAATGACAATAGCCTTGCAAATTCATCGGACATACACGCTTGCAAAATTGTCTATACGGCCTTATAGCAACACCAAATCAGGCGGCCACCCGTGGTAGGCCGCTTTTGCTATTGGAGTATCTATGGCCCGCGTTACTGTTGAAGATTGTATTGAAAAAGTTGAAAATCGCTTTGATCTTGTTCTTATGGCGGCTCACCGCTCGCGTAATATTTCTGCGGGGTCTGCCCTGACAGTTGACCGTGATAACGATAAGACGCCTGTTGTTGCGCTTCGCGAGCTTGCTGAAGAAACACTCGATATGGGTGATCTTCGCGAAAGCCTAATTTCAAACCTACAGCGCGTTATTACTGATGATGACATGCCGACCGAAGAAGAGCAGGCACCCGTTCTTGCATTGGGCCATGGCGACGCTGAAGCACCAAAAGAAATGTCAGAAGCTGACCTTCTTCGCGCCATGCAAAGCGACCGGGACAACGATAATTCTAATCGGTTCTAAGCTCTGCCACAGTGAGTATAAGAAGCTGCCCCGCAAGGCAGCTTTTTTATTGGCCAAAATACAAATCCCAGATAGGCTGAGCTTATGAACTATGATGTTTTTAACGGTGATGCTGACGGGATTATCTCGCTAGTGATGCTACGCCGCGCACAGCCTCTTCAGGCGGAACTTGTAACGGGACGTAAGCGCGATATTTTCCTGCTTGAGCGCGTGGAGGCGGGCGAGGGTGACAGAGTCACCGTCCTTGATATCTCGATGAAATCTAATGCTGCAGCGCTTCGCCGTATTTTGAAGGCGGATGCAAAGGTGTTTTACGCTGACCATCACAATGCGGGCGAAATTCCAGATCACCCGAATTTAGAAGCGCATATCAATACGGCTGCTGAGGTTTGCACAGCTGTCCTGATTGATAAGTACCTTAAAGGCGTACACCGCGCGTGGACAGTTGCGGCCGCCTTTGGCGATAACTTTCCAGCTATGGCGCACCGCTTAGCCGTTGGACAAAATCTGCCGCTTCCCTCGCTTGATGAGCTGGGTACATTAGTCAATTACAATGGTTATGGGGGGTCGGTTGAAGACCTTCTTTTTCATCCTGCGGATCTTTACCGTGAAATGGCAATCTTTGATACGCCGATGGAATTTTTGGATAAAAAATCAAGCATTTTTATAGCTCTGCAGGATGGCTTTCGGGAGGATATGGCAAGCGTGTCTGCCGCTAAGGTATTGGACGAGGGCAAAGACGGTGTTATCATCGGTCTTGTTGATAGCGCGGCCTCGCGGCGCGCTTCTGGGACCTATGGCAATCAACTTGCGCAAGAAAATCCAGATCGTGCCCACGCCATTTTAACGGCTCAGGACACTGAACTTGGAGGGGGATATCTTGTGAGTATTCGCGCGCCTTTATCAAAGCGTACGGGTGCAGATACGCTCGCCATGCAATTTGAAACGGGCGGTGGCCGCGCCGCAGCAGCAGGCATCAATCACTTACCTGAGGCTTTGCTTAAAGACTTCATCAAAGCCTTTCGGTCGGCTTTTTAGCGGAGCATCACTTCGGGCAGCCACGTTGCTAGCGCGGGGAAAAACACCACTAAGGCAATAACGAAAAACTGTATGCCGATGAACGGAATGACGCCGCGGTATAGAGCCTGCGTTGTCACCTCTGGCGGAGCGACGCCGCGCAGATAAAATAGGGCAAAGCCGAAGGGCGGGGTCAGGAAGCTTGTTTGTAAATTCAGCGCCATCAGAATAGCCAGCCAAACCGGATCAAGCCCCATAGCGAGCAGCGGCGGCGCGACGAGAGGCACAACGACAAATGTAATTTCGATAAAATCGAGAAAAAAGCCGAGTACAAACATCACAAGCATCACGAGGGCTAGCGCGCCCCAAACGCCTCCGGGAGCAAGGGAGAGAAAATGTTCGACCATTTCATCGCCGCCAAACCCGCGAAAGACGAGGCTAAACACTGTCGCGCCAATCAGGATTACGAAGACCATGCAGGTGATATGCATAGTTGTTCGTGACACATCAGCCATAGTCTCATCTCGCATTAGCGGGCCAATTGCGAGGGCTGTGCCAAGCATAGCTATACCTGCAAAGCTAAGCGCGAAGCCTAGTGCGGCGCGTTCCGAAAACTGCCAAGCGTCCTGATTAAACCGCATATCAATGCCCGTTAGGTCAACAAGGATAAGCAAGATTAAGGACGTCGCTGCAAAAACCGCGCCTTTCTTGGCAAAGCCCTGCGGCGCGATTCTATAGGCCGCGAGGAGTACAGCCCCCAAGGCCCCCAGCGCCGCGCCTCGTGTAGGCGTAGCGTAGCCGGACAGGATAGACCCGAGCACGGCAAAAATGAGAAAGATGGGTGGGAGCATGGCTTTAAGCGTGCGCTTGATGAAGACCCAAGGGTTGACGTTCTCTGGCCATGGTTCTGCCGGGGCCGCTTCGGGTTTAAAAAAGGCAGTGACGGCAATATAGAGCGCGTAAAGCATAACAAGAATAAGGCCGGGTATGAGCGCTCCCGCAAAGAGGTCGCCTACAGACACAATGCCGCCGCCTATCAAGCCGTGAGACCGCTGTGCTTCTTGATATGCGTTGGAGATTTGGTCACCAAGGATGACGAGGACAATTGACGGCGGAATGATTTGTCCCAGCGTGCCAGAGGCGGCAATCGCACCAGCGGCCAAAGACGGGGAATAATTGCGCTTCAGCATTGTCGGCAGCGATAACAGCCCCATTGTCACAACGGTTGCGCCGACAATGCCTGTGGAAGCAGCTAGCAATGCGCCGACCATGACGACAGATATACCTAGTCCGCCGCGTAGCGAGCCAAATAAATCACCCATCGCTTCCAAAAGATCTTCGGCGATGCGAGATTTCTCCAGCATAACTCCCATAAACACAAAGAGCGGTACTGCCATGAGAATTTCGCGGGTGATGAGGGGATAAATGCGTCCGGGCAAGGCAGAGAGGAAACTCGCATCAAACGTGCCTGTCATGACGCCTATAGCCGCAAAAATAAGCGAGACGCCGCTGAGCGTAAAGGCGACGTTATACCCCGCCATGAGCCCCGCGCAGGCAAAGCCAAACATCAAAAGCGAGAGGATTTCTGGGAGGCTCATGATCCATTCCCATTAGAAATCTTAGGCTGATTTTCAAGCGGCGGAAAAAGCTGCGGCGTATGATCGGGGCGGGCTGGGCGCTCTTTCCCGTGCAAGCACATAGCTGCGCGCATCGCAATTGAGAGGCCTTGCGTAATCATCATAACACCAAAGACCGGTACAAGAGTTTTAAGCAGGAACACACCTTGAATGCCGTCATTTTCGCTGCTGCCTTCAAAGATGCGCCAAGCGAAATTCACAAAACTTTGGCTGTCCCAAATGATGATAAGGCAGACAGGCAAAAGCAGGGCGTAAAACCCCATAAAATCGACAAGTGCGCGTGACTTGGCGCTCATACGGGTGTGGAAAACATCAACGCGTACATGCTGCCCCGCCAACAGCGTGGCGGCGGCCCCGAGCATAATGATAGAGGCATGAAAATAAGCCGCGCTTTCGGAGAGTTTTGTCCAGTTGAGCCCAAAGATGGATAGAGCAAAGACTGAAAAAGCGATGGAGAGAACAAGCAGCGGAAGTGCCCATTTGACAATTTCGCCAATGCGGTATGAGCTGTCATCCAGCAGCGTTATCGATGCGCGCGATAGGGTGTCGATACGGTCAGAATTTGGAAAAAAAAGTATCAGTAAGGGCCATGTCATGACGAGGAGGAAAACCCATCCTATCCCTTTTAAAGCCCAGCCAAAAAGCTCTGTCATGAAAGCGAGTCCAAAGCGATTTTACGGGCCGCGATATATCCGCCGTCGCTGATTTCCGTCCAGCCGCGTGAGCTATTGCGGGCGGATAAATAACTATCATAAATGCGCTGGGTCATGGCATCGGTGGCCCCAAGCTCGCGGACGACGTCTTCACTGATTTCGCCGATTTTCTGCATTATGGTATCGCTAAAGGCTCGCGGGACAATGCCGTGCTCAGTCTTGAGCGTCTCGAGCGCAAGACCATTGCGGTAGCTATACTCGCCAAGGCTCCAGTCATTAGCGTGGGCGCAGGCATATTTAATCATCGACTGATCGGCATTTGAGAGGCTATTCCAAACGTCTAGGTTTGTCCCAATGGCGAGGGAAGCTCCCGGTTCATGAAAACCGGGCGAATAATAATAGGGCGCTTCGCGGTAAAAACCGAAGGCCAGGTCATTCCAAGGCCCAACCCATTCCGTGGCGTCAATCGCGCCAGATTGTAGGCTCTGGTATATTTCCCCGCCAGAGAGTGCGACAGCCGAGCCGCCCAGCCTGCGCATAACTTCTCCCGCCAGTCCCGGAATGCGCATTTTTAGGCCTTTGAAATCCTCGAGCGTATTTATCTCGCGCTTAAACCAGCCGCCCGCTTGATGGCCCGTGTTACCCGCTTGGAGGGCTTTGATGTTAAACTGTGCCGAGAGCTGATCCCATAGCTGCTGCCCGCCACCATGATCAATCCAGCCCATAATTTCAGTCGCCGTCATGCCCATAGGCACGGCGGTAAAAAACGAGAAGCCTTTGGATTTGCCTTGCCAGTAATATTCAGCGGCGTGATACATATCCGCCGCGCCTGTTGAGGTCGCGTCAAAACATTCCAGCGCGCCCACAAGCTCCCCTGCAGCAAAGACTTTAACCTCAAGGCGGCCGTCGCTCATGTCTGAGAGAGCTTTGGCGAAATAATTGGGCATTTGACCAAGGCCCGGAAAGTCCTTGGGCCAACTTGTTGCCATACGAAACTGGCGGCGGTTTTTAGATATAGCGGGCGCGCCTAGCTCTGAACGGTTGGCATTCTGGTCGACAGATTTTCCGTCCTTGGAGAGAACGCCTAGTACGGCTCCGCCTGTTGCTGCGGCTGCAACTCCTGCTAAAATGTCCCGGCGTTTAACCACAAAACTTCCCTTATATCTGGCCACCTTCAAATTTGAAGCGAAGCGGCTCTGTTATGGAAATAGTTATAGAGCAGAGACAGGTGAGAGCAAGAGTTGGCTAACTGCCACTTTCAAGAGGGCGCCAGCCGTGCGGACCTAAAATTTCACAGGGGGTGAAGCGCGCCTTATAGTTCATCTTTGGGCTGCCATCGACCCAATAGCCAAGATAGAGATGCGCAAGGTTGTCCATTTGGCAGCGGTCAAGATGATCGAGTATCATGAAATTGCCGAGACTACGATGTCGTTGTTCTGGGTCAAAAAAACTATAGACCATGGACAGGCCGTCTTCGAGCACGTCGGTTAGGACGGCTGCAATGAGCACGCCCTCCGCGTCGCGGTACTCAATAATTTCCGTATCAGAGGCGCATTGCTCAACCATCATTTCGTATCTGTAAAAGTCCATATCGGACATGCCGCCGCCTTTGTGACGGCTTTCCAGATAACGTTGAAGCAAATCAAATTGCTCAGATGTTGCGAGCGGCTCTGCGATATGACGTGTTAAGTCCGAATTGCGCGCGAGTGTTCTTCGAAAAGAGCGAGAAGCTGCAAAATCCTTAGCAATAATGCGAAGGGACTTACATTCTCGGCAGGTTTCGCAAGCTGGCCGGTAAATGACATTCTGTGAACGGCGAAATCCTGCATGGGTCAAGTAATTGTTCAGATATGGCCCTGAGAGCGGGTCGAGCTGCGTAAAAATCTTACGCTCCATGCGGCCTTCTAGATAAGGACAAGGCGAGGGGATTGTCAGATAAAACTGTAATCTATTAGTATCAAACGGACGCGTCATAAACTCAATATACGGATGAAATCAAAATTAGATATTAAAAAGAAAGGGTAACATCAGTGTATAGCTAATCCACATTAACAGTATTAACGGCACGCCAAATTTAGCAAAATCGGCAAATTGATATCGGCCGGGTGCCATAACCAGCAGGTTGGTTTGATAGGCAATGGGTGTCGCAAAACAGCAATTGGACGCAAATATGACCGTTAGTACGAGCACCGTCGGGTCTATGCCTGTTTGCGCGCTAATCGACAAGGCAATCGGCGCAAAAATCAAAGCTGTGGCGCTATTGGACAGTATATTCGTCATGACGGCAATGACGAGAAATATTGCTGAGATAAGGATTTGATTGCCAAAAGGCGCAAAAATACTGACAGTTTCCTGGGCTATAAAGCTGGCTCCGCCCGTGCGTTCCAGCGCGAGTCCCATAGCGAATGCGGCTCCAATTAAGAGGAAGATGCGAATATCAAGGGCCCGTACGGCTTGGCGAATATTCAAACACCCTGACGCAATCATGCCGATTGCGCCGCATAGCGCGGCTATTTCAATTGGAAAGAGTGAGGTGGCCGCGAGGAATATCGTAGCTATAAAAATCCAGCGTGCATAAAGCGATTTTCGAATATCAGGTAACTCTGTTGTTGACCAATCCAGTAGGAGAATATCGCGATTATGGCGCTGCTCACGCATATTGGCTTCATATCCAAATAAGAGCAGCACATCGCCTGCCTCCAGACGTATATCGAGCATGCTTTTCCTAATCATGCGGGAACGGCGCTGTATGCCTAGGACAAGGCATCCTGTCTGGCGGCGAAAGCCGATTTGTTCGATATTGCGGCCAATCATGCGCGACCCTGGCGCGATAACCGCTTCACTGATGACAATCGTGTCTGAGGCTTCGAGATTGCGGGATTCGTCATGGAAGCCTGCAATGTTAAGCATGCCTTCAAGATAGCGCGGGCTAGAGGAGAGTAACTTTGAGAGCCGTTCGCGCGTTGCGGCCACGATCAAAATATCACCGTTTTGTAGATTGTCTTCAAAGGGCGGAAGAAAACTATGTTCGCCGCGCTGCACTAGGCGGACAGTGACATTTTTAAGGGCAGGATAAAGACCTGCAACAGGCGCTGCATTCTCCAGCGGGTGATTTTGTGTCACGCGAATTTGGGCGATATATTGGCGCCCTGAATCTGAAATTTCATCTTCAAGCGATACGCGGTCAGGCAGAAGTATGGGCGCGGCAAATATAATGTAAACCGCACCGATTGCGGCCAGTATTAACCCCGGGCCCGTTTGGGTAAAGAAGGATAAGCCTTCGCCTGTGAAGCGGCGAAGCACGTCATTGACGAGCAAGTTGGTGGATGATCCTATGAGGGTCGTCATACCTGCTAAAATGCAAATGAAACTCAGCGGCATGAGATAGCGTGAAGCCGCTGTTTGCGTTCGCGCCGCCATTGCGGTTAAAACGGGTATGAACATCACGACGACGGGCGTGTTATTCATGAACATCGACACGCCAAAGGCGAGAGCGAAGACGACAAATAATGTACGTCTTGGCTGTTTGGTGAGCGAGTTATTTATCCGCAGGATTGGACCTTCGAGAGCGCCCGTATGGAACATGCCTTGCCCAACCACGAGCAGGGCCATGATTGTAATAAGAGCAGGAGCGGCAAATCCAGAGAGTATATTGCTGCTATTGAGCTCATATCCATTATTAAGCGGAAATATATGGAAGAAAACAAGAAGCGCCGTCACTATGCCGATGGAAATAGCTTCGATAGAAAAGCGCTCACGAAAATATAGCCCCACTGCAATCGCGACAAGCAAGATTGTCGCCCACATTTGCCATGTAACTGCAATTGTCTCTGGCATGGTTTGGGTGTGCCTTTTTAGGTTTTAGTTTAGATTAAAAATAAGGGTAACATGTTGCAGCTATCGTGAATAGCGATAAGGATAAATCAAATGGATTATATCTGAATAGGTGAAATTATGAGAGTGGCATTTTTAGGTTTGGGCGTGATGGGCTTTCCGATGGCTGGACATTTGGCCGCGGCGGGGCATGAGGTAACAGTTTGGAATCGCACGGCCGTTAAAGCCCAGAGCTGGACAGATACATATGAGGGTCAGGCCGCTAGCACAATTGAAGCGGCCGTGAAGGACGCTGATTTCGTCATGATGTGTGTAGGTGACGATGTGGACGTATTGGCTGTGGCTACACCCGCGCTAAAGGCCATGCGCGGAGGGGCATGCCTCATCGACCACACAACAGCTTCAGCACAATGCGCGCGCGACGTTCATGCAATGTCGAAAGCTGCTGGTATTGGCTTTGTCGACGCGCCCATCTCTGGCGGTGAAGCAGGAGCGGTCAAGGGTCAATTGACAATTATGTGCGGCGGCGATGCGGCGGATTATAACCGTGCCGTGCCCGTCATGCAGCCCTATGCCAAAGCCACGACACTAATGGGCGAAAGCGGTGCGGGGCAGCTCACGAAAATGGTCAATCAAATCTGCATTGCGGGCATATTGCAAGGCCTCGCAGAAGGCGTGAACTTTGCGCAAAAAGCGGGACTTGACGTGCCGCTCGTGGTCGAGGCGATTGGTAAAGGCGCCGCGCAAAGCTGGCAAATGCTTAACCGCGCAGAGACTATGGCCAAAGGTGAATATGAATTTGGTTTTGCGGTCGATTGGATGCGTAAAGACCTTGGCATTGCTATTGCTGCCGGCGAAGCCGTTGGGGCGGATTTGACCCTAACCAAACAGGTCGATGGGTATTATGCGCAGGTTCAAGATATGGGCGGAAAGCGTTGGGACACATCTAGCCTGCTCAAGCGGCTTACATAAACTCGAATGGTCCTAGTCGTTCTGAAGCCACTCGGCAGCGCGCGGCGCAAAATAAGTTAATATACCGTCGCAGCCTGCGCGTTTAAAACACATCAGGCTTTCTAGGATAACGCGCTGCTCTTCCAGCCAGCCATTTTGTGCGGCGGCCATAATCATGGCGTATTCTCCGCTGACTTGGAAGGCATAGGTTGGGACAGCGAACTCGTCTTTGAGGCGGCGGCAAATATCTAGATAGGGCAGGCCGGGTTTGACCATAATCATATCCGCGCCTTCCTCAATATCGAGGGCAACTTCGCGAATAGCTTCGTCGCTATTGGCAGGGTCCATTTGGTATGTTGCCTTATCGCCAGTCAGCGCCGTTGCTGAGCCGATGGCCTCTCGGTAGGGGCCATAAAAGCCGCTGGCATATTTGGCGGCATAACTCATCATCATAACGCCGCTATGGCCTGCCATATCTAGCGCGCTTCGTACCGCACCAATGCGGCCGTCCATCATATCAGAGGGAGCCACAACATCAGCGCCCGCCTCGGCCAACATAACGGCAACTTCCTTGAGCGCGTCAAGTGTGGGGTCGTTCAGGGTTTCGCCCTCGTGCAACAGGCCGTCATGGCCGTGATCAGTATAGGGGTCGAGCGCGACATCCACTATAACGCCAAGGTTTGGCACGGCAGCTTTGATAGCGCGCACAGCCTGTGGGATAATGCCGTTTGGATTTGAGGCCTCAGAGCCTGCTGCGTCTTTGAATTTCAGATTAATGTGAGGGAAGATTGCAATGGCGGGAATGCCGAGCGCAGAAGCGCGTTTTGCGTCTTTTACGACTTCGTCTAGATTTACACGGTCCACGCCAGGCATTGACGGAACGGGTGTGCGCGGCGAGTCGCCATCAGAGAGTACAATCGTCCAGATTAAATCATCTGCTGTGAGCGTATTTTCGCGGACAAGCTTTCGTGACCATGGAGCGCTGCGAGTACGCCGCATACGTGTGGTGGGGAAGGACGGCACAGATAAGACCTCTAAATCATTGAAATTATGTCAAAACTTTCTTTCTTATAACCCGTATTGTAAAAATAAGACACAAAAAATGGTGCGGCGATTGTGCATTGGAATATTTGATTTTTTTATATTATAAGAATCCAAAATTAAGGAAAGTCTATGTCCTCGGATAGCAAAATAAAATACGGCGATTATTTTCGCGCCGCTGTTGATGCCGTCAAAGACGAAGGCCGTTACCGCGTGTTCCAAGACATTCGTCGTAAACGTGGGGCTTTCCCAAGCGCCACTTGGTATCCTAACGAAACAACAGAACATCAAATTACTGTCTGGTGCTCAAATGACTATCTCGGCATGGGCCAGAACGAATGCGTTATTGAGGCCGTAAAATCAGCAGTTGATCAAGCGGGTACAGGGTCAGGCGGCACACGCAATATTTCCGGCACTACGCATTACCATGTTCAACTTGAAAAAGAGCTCGCCGATTTGCACAGCAAAGATGCAGCGCTTTTGATGACATCAGGCTATGTCGCAAATGAAGCCACGCTCGGCGTAATGAGCAAAATTCTGCCAGGCCTTGTTATCTTTTCTGACGCTATGAACCATGCCTCTATGATTTCAGGTATTCAGCGCGCCCAGAAAGTCGGGGTGTGCGAGAAGGTGATTTTTAAACATAATGATTTGGCTGACCTTGAAGCCAAACTTAAAGCTGCTCCCGCAAGCGTGCCTAAACTTATCGCCTTTGAGAGTGTGTATTCTATGGACGCAGACATCGCCCCGATTGAACAAATTTGTGATCTCGCCGATAAATATGGCGCGATGACCTATATAGACGAAGTCCACGCCGTGGGCATGTACGGCCCGAAAGGCGGAGGCATTTGTGAGCAGCGCGGCCTGATGGATCGCGTTGACATTATCCAAGGCACGCTCGCCAAGGCTTACGGCATGATTGGCGGCTATATTGCGGCTGACAGCCATATTACGGATGCTGTACGCTCTCTTGCCTCTGGTTTTATTTTTACGACATCTATTCCGCCAAGCACGGCAGCCGGCGCGTTGCGCTCTGTGCGCTATCTCAAACTTACACCAAATGTACGCGAGCAGCATCAAGAGCGCGCAAATGCGCTTAAGGCCCGTTTCCGCAAAGCGGGATTCCCGTTTATTGATGGAGAGACACATATTGTGCCGCTCATGGTCAGTGACCCCGTTAAATGTAAGGCTATCTCCGATGCGCTCATAGAACGCTTTGGCCTTTATGTGCAGCCGATTAATTTCCCAACCGTACCGCGCGGCACAGAACGCCTACGCTTCACGCCAAGCCCGTTCCACACAGACGACATGATGGATGAGCTGATGGACGCGCTAGAAACAGTCTGGGCGGAGTTTGGGCTTAAGTGCGTAAAAGCGGCTTAAACCGGTCTTGCATACAGTCGGACTGGACGTGCCGTCAAATTCACACTGATAAACACGTACCCAATCAATAAGCATCTAATATAATCTAATCTAGAAAGTCGCAGCATTGCCCGTTGCGAGTCGCGCATCCTAGCGTTATGAGGTCTCATCATTATTACGGAGACCGCTATGAGCGCCGCAGCTAACGATCAATCGACAGCCCATCTTGGCCATTATTTCTCGCAAAACCTTAAGGACCGCGATCCGGACCTTTATGCCTGTATGCAGGATGAGCTAGACCGCCAAAAGCATGAAATTGAGTTGATAGCTTCAGAGAACATTGTCTCCAAGGCTGTCCTCGAAGCGCAGGGCTCTGTGCTCACCAATAAATATGCCGAGGGCTATCCGGGCAAACGTTATTATGGCGGGTGCCAACACGTTGACGTCGCTGAAACACTCGCTATTGAGCGCGCTTGCGAGCTTTTCGGATGCGAATTTGCTAATGTGCAGCCCAACTCGGGTAGCCAAGCTAATCAAGGCGTTTTCTTCGCCCTCTTAAAACCCGGTGATACCATCCTTGGTATGGACCTCGCCTCTGGCGGTCACTTGACGCACGGCTCTCCGCCTAACCAATCTGGTAAGTGGTTTAATGCGGTCAATTACGGCGTTACGGAAGACACGCATCTTATTGACTATGATCAGGTCGAAGCTCTTGCGTTGGAGCATAAACCTAAACTCATTATCTGCGGTGGTTCGGCCTATGCGCGCCAGATTGATTTTGCCCGTTTCCGCGCGATTGCCGATAAAGTTGGTGCTTATCTTCACGTCGATATGGCGCACTTTGCTGGCCTCGTTGCAGGCGGTACACACCCTAACCCTTTCCCGCACGCCCATGTCGCGACAACCACAACGCATAAGACGCTGCGGGGTCCGCGCGGCGGGATGATCCTCACTAATGATGCTAAGCTGGCGAAGAAGTTTGACTCGGCTATTTTCCCCGGCATTCAAGGCGGCCCTCTTATGCATGTCATCGCAGGTAAAGCCGTGGCTTTTGGTGATGCGCTCAAGCCAGAATTTAAAGCCTATAGCCAAGCCGTGATTGATAATTGCCGCGCCATGGCGAGCGCACTCGTTGAAGCAGGCTACGCCGTTGTCTCAGGCGGCACAGATACGCATCTAGCGCTGATTGATCTCTCGCCCAAAGGCGTGAAAGGCAATGCCGCAGAGAAGGCTTTGGGCCGCGCTTATATCACTTGCAATAAGAATGGCATCCCGTTTGATAAAGAGAAGTTTACCATCACATCGGGTATTCGCGTTGGCTCTCCTGCGGGTACAACGCGCGGCTTTGGCACAGCAGAGTTTCGCCAAATCGGGCAGCTCATGGCCGAAGTCCTCGACGCTCTTGCGGAAAACCCAAAGGGTAATCCAGAGGTCGAAGAGAGCGTAAAGCAAAGAGTCAAAGCGTTAACAGCGAAGTTCCCAATATACGCGGGGTAATGTTTGAAATCGACTTTCCTACTGGGTCGATTTTAATCAAGCGCCGAAACAGTTGAATGTTTTAAACTTTATCTTACCGGCAATGCGTAGGTCACTGTCGCGCGGCTCGCTAATTTTTCGCTTGCGCCGCCTTTGATGTCTATACTCACCACAGCCAGAGACTTGCCTAGCTTTATCATGCGGCCTTCGGCGTGTAGATACTCGCCAAGGCAAGGGCGCAGAAAATCAATATTGAGATTGGAGGTGACCGCCATGGGGGTGATGCCCAGCAGAGTGAATATTACGCAATAGGCGCAATGGTCGGCTATAGCCATTTGCGTTGGGCCACTGATAAAATTGGGTGGACGTAAATTTCGTTCATCCACTTTTTGATGCATGAGGATATGCCCATCTTCCGCGAGCGTTATGTCAGGGAGTTGACCGCGGTCGCCCTTAAAATTTGCGAGAAAAAATGTGTTGAGTTCTGTAGCGCTGACCTTGGACATAATTTCCCTTTTGTTTTCGCTTAATCTGCTCACATATATGTGAAGACTAAGTGTATTGAACGTTTAGTTTAAGGCACCATCTGCTGTGGTATCAGTACGAAAGCAGAGCTTCATTTGCCGTATTTAAACCGATTGAATATTGAATATACTTTCTCTTAAGGAGATCCAGATGACAACCGAGATCATTATTTACAGTAAAGACTATTGCCCTTACTGTAAGCATGCAAAGGCGCTTTTAACTAAAAAAGGTGTAAGCTTCACAGAATTTGATATCCTCGACAAAGAAGTGCTGACGCGCGAGATGATTGAAAAATCTGGTGGCCGCCGGACTGTACCGCAAATCTTCATTGGAGGATTTCATGTTGGCGGCGCAAGTGATTTGTTTGAACTTGAAGAGGCGGGTAAGCTCGACGAGCTTCTGAAAACCGTCAAAACAGCGGCGAACTGATCTAACGGCAAGGTGCTTTAACCGTTACACGTCCTTCTAGCTCTATTCGTTTAGTGATTTGCGCACCTGCGCAAACATGTTAATAGTCTGGCCTTATGCGCTGCCCATTTTGTAATTCCGAAGACACGCAAGTCAAAGATAGCCGCCAAGCTGAAGACGGCTCGGCGGTGCGCCGCCGCCGTATGTGCGGCTCTTGCGGCGGGCGGTTCACAACATTTGAACGTGTGCAGCTTCGCGAGCTCACCGTTGTTAAAAAGAACGGCCGCCGCACGCCATTTGACCGCGATAAGCTTGCGCGCTCTGTGATGATCGCCATGCAAAAGCGTAATGTCAGCCCCGATAAGGTTGAGCAGATGATTAGCGGCGTAGTGCGTCAACTTGAAAGCTCTGGTAATAGTGATATCTCCTCTGATGAAATTGGCGCATTAGTAATGGAAGGTCTTGCTGGGCTCGATAGCGTGGCCTATGTGCGCTATGCGTCTGTTTACAAAGACTTCCGCGCGACGCAAGATTTTGAAAAGTTCATCGTCGGCGAAAACCTTGGCGATGATGACACGGCAGACGTTGATAAGATGGATAATTCTTCGCCGTGAAGCCTCCCGCATTCCGCCGCCCCTTTGTGACATTAAAACTTGCGACTTCCCTTGACGGTAAGATTGCGCTGGCCAATGGCCAGTCAGAATGGATTACAGCTGAGCGCTCGCGCGAGCAGGGACGACGCCTGCGCGCAGAGCATGACGCCATTGCCGTAGGCGCAAATACAGCCATCCTTGATAACCCGCAATTGACCACGCGTATTGCTGGCCGCTCCGACCCGCAGCGCGTGATTTTTGATAGTAATTTACGTCTTTCGCCCAGGTCTAATCTTGCGCAAACAGCGCGAGATATTCCTGTATTAGCTTTTCATGATGCTGAGCTAGATGCAGAAAATAATCCATTGAAAAAGCTAGGTGTTTTTTGCCTTCCGATTGCGCGAAAAGATGGCGGCCTAGATGTGGCCGAAGTTCTGACAGTACTGCGAAACCGCGGAATTGAAACACTTTTAGTTGAAGGCGGCGGCACGCTAGCGGCAAGCTTTTTGAAGCTTGGCGTAGTCGACCGTATCGATTGGTTTCGTGCGCCTATTATTCTTGGCGGGGATGGACGTAGCGCTATTGGCGAGCTTGGGATAGAGGCTATGAAAAATGTGTTTAAATTACCGCGCGTGCATTTGAGTGAGCTGGGTGACGACATTTATGAACGCTATCAAAAAGTAGAATCGTAAGAGAGTTATGTTCACAGGCATCATTACAGACATTGGTACAATCAAAACCCTCTCGCGGATTAAAGCCGGTGAAGCCAAAGGCGAATGGGGCGCTGACCTTCGTATGGAAGTAAACTGTTCTTATGACACATCTACTATAGATATTGGCGCGTCAATTTCCCATTCTGGCGCGTGTATGACGGTCATTGAAAAAGGCGAGAATTGGTACGCTATTGAGGTTTCGGATGCAAGCCTGTCCAAAACCACGCTCGGTGACTGGACTGTGGGCGGCGAGATTAACCTTGAACGCGCCCTAACGGGTAAAGACGAAATGGGCGGGCATATGGTGACGGGGCATGTGGACGGCGTCGGCACACTGGTCGCGCTAACAGAGATTGCGGGCTCGCATAAACTTCGCTTTCGCGCACCTGATGATATGGCCTTTGGCATTGCACCTAAAGGATCTATCACGATTGACGGGGTCTCGCTGACGGTAAATGAGGTTCAGGCCAATGAGTTTGAGGTCAATATCATCCCTCACACGTGGCAAGTGACCACATTGGGGAAACTTCAGCTTGGCAGCAAAGTAAATCTGGAAATTGACCTCATCGCGCGCTATGTCGCCCGATA
>CAZFWZ010000002.1:0-54914 GCA_964522765.1 uncultured Caulobacterales bacterium
CGCCAATATGGAAACAGGGCATAGGAATAAGACTTACATCTTTATCATTCCAAATATTCCAGCTCGGATTTGGTCGATCCCGAAATCTTTCATAAGCGGTTAAGAGAGACTCGTTGGACAGGATGGCTCCCTTGGGGTGCCCTGTCGTTCCTGAAGTATACATTTGAAGCGCATCATCTGCGGCTTTTCTTCGAATGCCTGTGGCTGTCGCGGGATGTTCTTGCTGCCACTTCGTATAATGCGCCTCTGGTAAATCAGACTCTTCCATGGGAACAACATACTCGATGCAATCCAAAGCTTCGCGAAGGGGAGCAACTTTATCGATGAATTCAATTCCAACAAAAAGGACGCGAGGCTTGAAATCATTTAAGATGTATTCAATTTCAGGGAGTGCCAGCCGCCAATTGATCGGACACAGGACGGCACCTGCTTTGGCAACAGCGAACAAAAGCTCATAATAATGGTGTGAATTTTTACCAAGATATCCGACTCGTTCTCCGGGCTTAACCTCCCAATTTATGAGCCCGTTTGCGGTTCGATTGGATCCTTCATCAAGCATTTTGTAAGTTAAGCTGTTTCCCTCAAAAATGAGAGCTGTTTTATTTGGCCTCATAGGGATTTGTCGGGTAAGAATATCTGAGAGAACTTCCAGTTTCGGGAGCGGCTGGACCGTGTTTTTTTCTTTAGTTTTTGGCATAGACTTAGGTCCCATCTAAACAGACTTCATTCTAGCTGTAAGAAGTAAGAGGTGTTTTGTCATCAATTTTCATCCATTTCTTAGGATAAGAAAGGCTTGAATATGACGCTAATCTCCGAAGATATCTTTGATGCAAACTCCCGAACGCCAACTTTGCTAGGGGGAAGGTCCAAAATTGACGGTAAATTCAAGTTTCCTCGTCCGACTGATGCGACCGCTGATGACTATGACGATGTTGCGCTGAAACGTGAGGGAAAGCTCTGGTCATACACCGTTCAAAGGTTCCCCCCAGGCTCTCCTTTTGTCGGCATTACCGACCGAGATAAATTTGAGCCTTTTGCAATTGGGTATGTCGAGCTTAAGGATCAAGTGATCGTTGAAACGCGTATTGTAACGGAAAATTTTATGAAGTTGAAGATTGGCCTTCCCATGTCTTTAGTCGTTGAGACCCAGAAAAGAGGAGTAGGTGATGGAGAGTTTACAACCTTCGCCTTTACTCCGACACAGGAACTATCATTATGACAAATGTTTATATTGTTGGTGCGGGCATTCATCCTTTTGGGCGCCATGACAAAACTGGGCTTGATCAAGGGGTGTTCGCTGCGAAGCAAGCGATTGAAGACTCGGGCCTAGATTGGGGTGATATGCAATTTGCGTTTGGTGGGTCGAATGCTGCAGGCAATGCGGATGCGATGCTTCCGCGTCTTGGGCTCAACGGGACACAATTCATTAATGTTGCAAATGGCTGCGCGACGGGTGGTTCAGCTTTGCTTTCAGGCTATTGGGCGATCAAGTCAGGTGAGTTTGATTTAGGGTTGGTAACCGGTTTTGATAAACATCCCAGAGGAGCATTTGCGGCTAAGCCAAAGAATTATGGGCTACCTGAATGGTACGCCGAAACCGGAATGATGGTGACAACGCAATTTTTTGCCATGAAGATTAAACGTTACATGGAGATGTTTGGTATTTCAGACGCGAGCCTTGTACGCGTTGCGGAAAAAGCCTTTCAAAATGGCGCGCTCGCCGATCATGCTTGGCGCAGAACACCTGTAGATTATGATACCATTGCGAATTCTCCGATGGTTAGTGACCCGCTTCGGAAATACATGTTTTGTTCGCCAGGTGAGGGCGGGGTTGGTCTCATTCTTGCGAATGAAAAGAAAGCGAAAGAACTAGGGGCTCTTGGCGTACGCGTGCTCGGAGCGGCTGTACGGACCCGGCCTGAAGGGTCTTTTGAAGTCTATGCACCCTCTCTAACGGTTGAACGAGGCGTGTCTGCGACAGTGCTTGCATCGAATGCAGCTTTCGAAATGGCGTCTCTCGGTCCGGAAGACGTCGATGTCGCTCAGTTACAAGATACAGAGTCCGGGGCAGAGATTATGCATATGGCTGAAAACGGTTTTTGTGAAGACGGCGAGCAGGAGAAAATGATTGCCGATGGTGATACGAAACTTACTGGCCGACTTCCGGTGAATACTGACGGCGGATGCCTAGCGTGCGGAGAGCCCATTGGCGCAACAGGACTTCGTCAAATTTACGAGAATGTTATTCAGCTTCGCGGGCAGGCGGGACAGCGTCAAATCGAAAACGCAAATGTTGCCTATAGTCAAGTTTACGGCGCGCCCGGTTTATCGGCTGTTTGCTTGTTGGGTCGATAAAGATATATGTGTGAGCATACTAAGGGCGTATTTGTCCTTCGAATTTGATGGTGAGGTTTAAAAATGGCTGACGCCGATCAGAAAGATGCAGTCAATCCGGCCTCCCAATCCCCGGGCCTGTCTTATACTGACATGTTGAAAATGGACACGCGGAAAGTGCCTGACTTCTTGATGGATGAATCCCAACAGGATTTAGGCACGCATCCTTTATCAACTGAGCGCTATACGTCTTCAGAATTCGCAAGGCTTGAGGCCGAAAAAATGTGGCCTAACGTTTGGCAGTTTGCCGCTCGTGACGAGGATTTTCCAAACCCAGGGGATACGATTGTTTTTGATAATGCAGGAAAGTCTTTCCTTCTGGTTCGACAGACAGATGGGAATGTAAAAGCGTTTTATAATGTCTGTTTACACCGAGGGCGAAAGCTTCGTTCGCAATCCGGTAATGTCTCGGAGTTGAAGTGCCCTTTCCATGGTTTCAGTTGGAACCATGACGGAGGCTTAAAAAATATTCCTTGTGCATGGGATTTCGATCATCTCAAACTTGAGAAGATGTCGCTGCCAGAACTCCGTGTCGAAAGTTGGCATGGTTTTGTGATGATCTCTGAAAAACAGGATATAGAACCCTTCCGTGAATGGTTAGGTCCAGTTGCCGCGCATTGGGATCGTTGGAATTTGGATGAATGTTATACGGCTATTTGGGTCGCGCGTGAAATGGCCTGTAATTGGAAAGTTGCCGCGGAGGCCTTTATGGAAGCTTACCATTCCATAACAACTCATCCGCAAATTTTGCCGTTCACCGGAGATAGTAATACGCGTTATGATCTCTATGGGGATCATGTAAATAGAGCCATCACGCCGTCCGCGAGTCCGTCACCACATGTTCAGCATCTATATGACCAGAACCATGTAATTGAAAAATTGAGTTCGACAGGGGGACGGCGCGCACTGGAAGAGACAGATTTCGATTTGAATGAGGTAAGGGACGCATTTGATCAAAGCGATCCAGTTTTAGCTCGTAAAGTCATTGCCGAGTCCAACCGTCATACTTTTGGAGAAGATTGTGGACGTGATTTTTCTGAGATAACCGATTCAGAAATGGTTGATAATTTCACCTATAATGTTTTTCCCAACTTTTCTCCATGGGGTGGTTTTGTACCAAATCTTGTTTACCGCTGGAGAGCGGGTGAAACGCCTGATAGCTGTTTGATGGAAATCAGAGTTTTAAAACGAGCCAAGCGCGGGGAACCTAAGCCAGCTGCGGCTAAAATGTTCTTAGTCCCAAAAGATAAGCCTTTTTCAGCGGCGAGTGAAGTCATGGGAACTCTGCTGGCAGCTGTTTTTGATCAAGATCTAGGGAACCTTCCTGAAGTTCAAAAAGGCCTCAAGTCTTCATTTAACAAAGAGGTCAATTTCGGGACCTATCAAGAGAGCCGAATTCGTCATTTCGCGGATACGCTTGAAAAATATTTAGAGACATATTGATGAGCGAGGATATCAAAAAGCGGATTAATGCTGTTCTGGTAGCTGGCGGGAAATGGCATGATATTGATTTTGCAAGGCTCGAACTTTTGAAGTTAATCGCCGAAGATGAGCGGGTCAGAACCCGTGTTTTCGAAAATTATGACGATGCTATCCCAGCTTTGGAAACAGCCGATTTTCTCGTGACATATACATGCAGTGTTTGCCCTAGCAAGGCCGCAGAAAAAGCACTGAAGAGTTTTGTTGAAGGCGGAAAGCGCTGGTATGCTTTGCATGGTACGAATTCTATTTTGGAATTTTTGGCGCCTGAAGGCGTAGAATATGGAAAAGGGGCTTTGAATGTAAATGCGCCAAATATTGCGCCGACATTCATGGAAACACTTGGAACGCGCTTTATTTCACATCCGCCGATTGCGCCTTATCTGGTCAAGGTAACACAGCCAGATCATCCTTTAGTGGAAGGCGTTGATCCGTTTGAAACAAATGACGAGCTTTATCTTCTAGAAGTGACCGGTGATATCAATGTCATGCTTCATGCAGAGTTTGGCGGCGAAGCCCCAGGTTTTGTTGTAAAAGATTGGGAAGAGGCCGAACATCCTGTCTTTTATACACATAAGGTTGGTAAAGGTGAGGTGCTTTATCTGACCTTAGGGCACTGCCGCGGGCACTATGATATGCCAGAATTTATGGATTATTACCCAAATGTAGACAGATGTGCTTGGGAATTAGACGTCTTTTATACTCTACTTCGGCGCGGTTTAACCTGGGCGAAAGTGCCATGCTTTGATGGGGTGAATTAGGCCGCTAAGCCATAGCGCCGCATTTCCGCATCTGCGTCACCAAACAAGATAGTCAATAATTTTACGCGCTTTAGGGCATGCCCAATAATAAGCTCGTCCGATATTCCCATGCCGCCATGAAGCTGCACGGCCTCCTCCGCAATCATGACGGCTGATTTAGAAATCGCAGCTTTAGACCCAGAAATGACTTTGTGATAATTAAGGTCAAAGGGTTTCACCGCCACGAGATTAATGAGATGGGAGCGAGCCATTTCTAACTCTGCATAAATATCAGACAGACGGTGTTGGATTACCTGAAATTTCGCGAGTGGCCGCCCAAATTGCTCACGAATTTTTACATGTTCTAATGTGGTTTCAAATAAGATTTCCATCAAACCTACCATTTCCGCGCAGGCTGCTATTTTTGTAAAAGAGACAGATTTTAAAAACTTTTGAAAGCCACCATCCATTAACTCGCCGGGCGTGTCATTTAATTCAAGCTCACATGCGACAGATCCGTCTATCAACCGATATTTACGAATTCGCAGGTTGGGGGCGTTGGCGTCAACTATGAAGAATTTCATAGAGACCTTATTATCGGGGTCTGCATCTTTCTCTACAGCTGAAACGATATAGGCGTCTGCAGCTCCTGCGCCCAAAACGAAGGTTTTGTGTCCTGTTATTTTCACCTTCTCGGCCGCAGCCTTAAAAGTCGTTCTGACAAAACCCAAATCAAATCGGGATTGATGTTCACTGTGGGCGAGTCCAATACAAGCTTCGCCCTTCATCATTCTTGGTATCCAGATTTTCTTCTGCGAGGCTGTTCCGGCGCTGTTTAGGAAATGTCCGCTCAAGGCGATGCATGCAAGAATGGGTTCAACTGCGACCGCCCGGCCAAGCGGTTTCATGACTGAACTCATGTCGCTGGCGGTGCCGTTTAATCCGTCATATTCATCCGAAAATGGAATGCTCAAAATTCCTGTTTCTGCCATCAGATTCCAATTTTTTTGGGAATATCCAATGTCGGATTTTTGATACTTAGCGCGCTTTGCAATGTCATAATGATCGAGCGTAAAACGCTCAACCATATCAGCTAGCATTCGTTGTTCGTCTGATAGTTCTAAGTTCATAAGTTGTAACTCTAAATCTAGTATATGTTTATAATGTAATGTTTGAAGTGATTGGCCTCTCTATTTTACTAGTTACATATTTCGTAAGCATTTAATCCTGTGGCCAATATTTTGCCCGCAGCTTTTTTTTGTAAAGTTTCCCGTTATCTTGTCTAGGCAGAGAGCGTTCAAAATCGATTGATCTGGGGCATTTTCGACGTGTTAACTTGCTCTGACAATACTCAATCAATTCTGCCTCCAGAGAGGCGCCTGCGTTCGTCCAATCTTTCGGTTGCACGACGGCTTTAACCTCTTCTCCCATATCTTTATTAGGTACACCAAACACGGCGACATCTTGAACCATAGGGTGTTGGACCAATATGTTCTCAGCTTCTTGAGGGTATATATTCACACCGCCTGAAATGATGACGAAGTTTTTGCGGTCCGTCAGGAATAAGTATCCGTCTTCATCAATATAACCAATATCGCCCAAAGTCGTCCAACTGGGGTGTTTAGGGTTGCGGGCTTCTTTCGTTTTTTCAGGGTCATTGAGATAGGTAAAATCATACCCTCCATCGAAATATATCATTCCAATTTTTCCTGAGGGCAATTCGTCACCGGACTCAGAGCAAATGTGAATGACTGCATTGCGCGACCGCCCAACTGAGCCTGGTTTTTTACGCCATTCGGCGGAATTAATTAGTGTGGCTCCATTGGACTCCGATCCAGCATAATATTCATCGATAATATCACCAAACCAATCCAGCATCTTGTATTTGACCTCAATCGGACATGGTGCTGCCGCGTGAGCGACAAGTTCTAACGAACTTATATCATAGGAAAGGCGAGTGGTTTCGGGGAGGTCCAGCATTCGAATAAACATTGTCGGAACCATTTGGCTCATCGTAATTTTGTAATTCTGTATCGCAGCGAGTGTTTTTTCTGCGTCGAATTTTTTCATGATCACGACTGTGGCTCCGCGGCGCATGACATTAGAGGCAAACAGAATCGGGGCTGAATGATAAAGTGGTGCGCAGGTCAGAAAGACAGATCGATCGGTGAGGTTATAGATGTCTTCATAACGTTTGACCCATACATTATCTTCTATCACTGGACCGCCAATATACGGGAGCTTCACGCCTTTTGGACGTCCCGTCGTTCCGGATGAATAGATTAAATGCCAACCTGCTTGCTCATCAGAAATCGGTATCGCCGGCATCGCGTTCAAACTTTCATCCCATTTCGGTAACGATGAAAGCTCGCCGTGGAGACTGTAGATTTCTAAGGTATCAAGGGTCAGGCTGTCACGTTTTGACAGAAAAGCTCCAGCGTTTTTGATTTCATTTGATAGGATGAGCATCTTCGCTCCGCAATCCTTGAGAATATAAGCCGCATCATCAACGGAGAGGTAAGTGGGGAGCGGGCAGACATAAATTCCTGCGCGCTGCGCGGCCCAATAAACTGTCATGAATTCTATAGAGTTCCGAGCCCAAAGCGCGATAATATCTCCAGTCTTAATGCCGCACTTTCTCAAGAATTGTGCGCCTTGATTGGCGAGAACTTCTAATTCAGCATAGGTTAGACTCTCGCCCGTCTCGTCCATAATAAGAGCAGTTTTGTCCGCATGTGATTTTGCGTATATTCTGGGATGCATATCTAGTTATTTTCGTTTTGGTGGAGTCATGAAATCATAATCGGCATTCCCCAATTCATTGCCGCCATCGACGTTAAAAATGCCGCCCGTGACATATTGAGAAGCATCGGACGCAAGATAGGTCGCCATATTGGCGATGTCAGGCTTGGTTCCGATAGATTTGAGTGGGATTTCTCGTTTCATAGCCTCAACTTTTTCTTTTGTCGGAACTAAACGCCTATATCCTTCGGTATCATCTATTGGACCTGGTGAGATCGCATTTACCCGTATGCCCGCTTGGCCCCACTCTAAAGCGAGGCATTTACACAACATATTCACGCCCGCTTTCGCTGCGCATGCGTGGGCTTGAAAGGGCCTCGGCTGAACGGCTTGCCGTGCCGTTATAGCGATAAGCGAGGCTCCCGGTTTTGTTAGGTGGTCGTAACTGGCCCTAAAGACGTTAAAGGTGCCCATGAGGTCAATATCAATCACTGTTTGAAACCCTTTAGAGCTTAATCCTACAACTGGAGACAGGAAGTTTCCTGCAGCACCAGCAATGACAGTGTCTAAGCTACCGTAGGTTTTTACGGCCTTTTTCAGAGCCGCTTCCACGCCGTCATAATCCCGCACATCGCATGAAATTCCCATCGCTTGAGAGCCTTGGTTTTTTAAAAGACTGACAGCCTTGTCTATCTTTTCAGGGTTGCGTGCCATAATAACAACATTGGCGCCAAGCCGTCCGTATTGCTCAGCAATACCCAGGTTAATGCCTGACGACCCACCTGTTATGAACATGGTTTTGTTTTTGAATAAATCTGCTCTAAATATCTGATTCATATCTAATTTTCTTTGTTTTAATTGCCAATAAATATAGGTTTACGTTTTTCGCGGAAGGCTGCGACGCCTTCTTTAAAGTCATTTGTGCGGCCCGCGGTGAGTTGTAACTTTCGTTCCCTGTTGAGTTGATCGGAAAAATCAGAATCAAGAGCTTCCCAAGCAGAATGCCGTATTAGTTTTAGGGATATTGGTGGGCCTATTGCGAGTTTTTCGGCTATGGTCTCCGTTTCAGACTCTAAGTCTGCGTCTTTAACAAGTCGGGTTATCAGCCCGTCGGAATAGGCCTTTTCAGCATTATATTTTTCACCCAATAACATGATTTCCATTGCCCGGACTCGACCAACTGCCCGTGTCAGCAGGTATGGGGCGCCCCCGTCAGGAACGAGGCCAATTTTAGAAAATGTTTGTAAAAAATAAGCTGTTTTTGAGGCAATAATAATATCGCCCATGAGGGCTAATCCGCAACCAAAACCAACCACAGGCCCTCTTATACTGGTTATGAAGGGAATAGGGAAATTGCGAAGCTCCAATAACATAGGATTGAAGATTTTTTCGAGCCTGATCCCCATGTCAATCTTGGAGTCATCAAGCGATATATTACCGCCGCCTCCAAGATTTGCACCTGAACAGAATCCACGGCCCCGTCCACCTAATACCATAACACGGGCTTCATTTGATGCGAGTTTAAGTGCGGCTGAGAGCTCGTTGCCCATATCAGCAGACATGGCATTCAGAATTTCTGGGGCATTTAAGTGAATATATGCGACGTTATTTTTTGTCTCATAATTTATGAGTTTAAAATCAGCCATGCTGTCAATTCCTCTAGTTTTTGTTTTAGTCAGCTTGTTCTACATCGATCGTTCATTTTACGGGACTCCGAAACCAGTAGACAGTCCAATAGGTCTTCGGATAAAGAAAAAAAATAAGAAGGCCAACTAGCATGAATGATAAGTTTGGGATTTTATCTACAGGGGCGTATATCCCAAGACGCCGTCTGCATAGATCTGTAATCCATCAGGCGAACAGCTGGTTCGCGCCCAACCTGCGCGGGCTTTCCAAGGGAGAAAAGTCAATTGCGAATTGGGATGAGGATTCCATCACCATGGCGGTAGACGCCGGACGGGATTGTTTGGCGACCTACGGCGCTTCAGATGTGGAGGTGCTGTCACTTTCATCAACGACATTACCTTATGCGGATCGGCTGAATTCCGGCATTGTCAAAGAGGCAATGAACCTCTCCGATAATTGCGCAGCTTTGGATGTCACAGGCAGCCTCAGAGCCGGGACCTCTACGCTTATTCAGGCCTTCAAATCCGAAGACACACACCTTTGCCTAGCGGCAGAATTGCGAAAAACTCGCCCCGGATCGGAAGGGGAGATGTTGCAAGGCGAAGCTTCGGCCGCAATTTTATTAGGTAAGGGGACTCCGATTGCAACCTTGCGCGGCTCGCACAGTGTCACGATTGATTTCGTTGACCATTTCCGCGCGTCTAAAGAAGACTTTGATTACCATTGGGAAAAGCGCTGGGTGCGAGATTCGGGTTTTCTTGGTTTTTTCAAAGATGGCATTGCCGAAGCGCTGAAGAAATTTGGAGTTAAAGCTCAAGACATAGATCATGTTATTATTCCTTTGCCGGGAAAAACTTTACCGCGTGGCCTTGATAAGGCGTTGGGTGTTAGGCCTGAATCTGTTGTTGATACCCATCATATGGATATCGGTTTCACGGGCACAGCTCATCCACTGCTCATGCTGGCGGCGACTCTAGAAAAAGCTAAGCCAGGAGAGATGATTCTTCTGACCAGCTTTGGCCAAGGGGCAGATATACTGCTCTTGGAGACGACGGATGCCATCGGTAAAAATCAACCTGAAATGGGTTTTCATGGGCACCTTGCGACTCGGGCAGACGATCAAAATTACATGCGGTTTCTCTTTCACCGAGGCTTGCTGGATATGGATAAAGGCATGCGTGCCGAATATGATGAGAAGCAACCTGGCACATCCTTATTTAGAGAGCGCAAATCAGTTTTGGGTCTCATTGGTGGGAAATGTTCTAAGACGGGTACAATTCAATTCCCTAAAACAAATATCTCTGTTTCGCAGAATGATAGGGCTGTAAACACACAAGAAGATTACCCATTATCGAACAAACATGCAAAAATAACAACATATACGGCCGATAGTTTGGCTTACTCACCTGACCCTCCGACCTATTATGGAATGATCGACTTCGAAGGGGGCGGGCGCATGATCTCAGAGTTCTCTGATGTGACGGAGGATGATGTTGAGGTCGGACGAGAGATGCGAATGGTATTTCGTATCAAGGCCCAAGATGAGCAACGAAAATTCACAAAGTATTTCTGGAAAGCAACCCCTGTCCGGACTTTCGATTCGTAGGAGAATGTTATGGCAAGAGGCATAAAAGATAAGGTCGCTATTCTCGGCATGGGGTGCGCTCGTTTTGGGGAGCGCTGGGATAAGGACGCAGAGGGGCTCATGGTTGAGGCCTTTGAGGAGGCTTTGGTCGATGCAAATATTGATGTATCTCAGATCGATGCGGCTTGGCTAGGCGTTGGGTTTGATGGGCAGAATATCGGACCCTCAGGCATTCCTGCATCCATCGCTCTTCGTTTGCCAAACATCGGTGTCACTAAAGTCGAGAATTATTGCGCAAGCGGAACAGAAAGTTTCAGAGGCGCTGTTTATGCTGTAGCTTCAGGCGCAGCAGACATCGCCCTCGCTATGGGTGTCGAAAAACTGAAAGATACAGGATATGGCGGTTTGCCAGTTCGTACGCGCGGGACGGGTTGGGATATGATGGGCGCAGCTGGCTCTGCCCCGGGGAATTTCGCGCAACTCGCCTCAGCTTACCGCGCCAAGCATGGTGTTGATCCTGCTGATCTAAAGCGTGCAATGGCGCATGTCTCAGTCAAGAGCCATGATAATGGCGCGAAGAATCCAAAAGCGCACATGCGTAAAATTATTGATATCGACAAAGCCATAAATGCGCCGATGATTGCTGAGCCTTTGGGATTGTTTGATTGTTGCGGTGTGTCAGATGGCGCGGCTTGTGCTATCGTGACAACGCCTGAAATCGCGCGCGCGCTTGGCAAAGAAGGTCTTGTTACTGTTAAAGCCTTACAGCTGGCCACCTCAAATGGCTGGGAAATGCAAGGTAAGGGTTGGGACGGAAGCTATATGCATACTACACGCCTCGCGGCAAAGAAGGCTTATGCAGAGGCTGGAATAACAGATCCAGAGAGCGAAATATCGCTCACGGAAGTGCATGACTGTTTCTCCATTACGGAGCTTGTCACGATGGAAGACCTTTTCATCTCCAAAGATGGAGAAGCTTGGAAAGATGTTTTGAATGGAAAATTTGATTCTGATGGTAAAATTCCTTGTCAAATTGATGGCGGCCTAAAATGTTTCGGTCATCCAATCGGGGCGTCAGGGCTCCGGATGATATATGAAAATTACCTGCAGCTCTTGGGCAGAGCAGGGGAGCGTCAAAGAAAAGATCCGCCGTCACTCTGCTTGTCTCATAATCTCGGCGGGATGCCGTTCCAAAATGTTAGTTCTATAGCTATTGTTGGATTGGGTTGATGGGCTTGCAAGGCCAAATTTCCAAACCGGGTCTCGATGATGAAACATTTTCCCAATTCATGGATCAACTGTCTCGTTATGTAAGGGAGCGTTTGGTCCCTGCAGAAGACGAGACCGTCGAAATGGACCGTGTACCCGACGTAATTCTCGACGAGATGAAAGAGATGGGACTTTTCGGCGTAACCATATCGGAAGCCTATGGCGGGTCAGGCTTTAATATTAGTCAGTACATTAAGTTCGTTCAGGAAATCAGCTGGGCCCTACCGGCTTTTAGGTCGATACTGTCCATGAATGTCGGTATGACGGGGATGGCGATTACACATGCGGGGACAGAAGAGCAAAGGCAGCATTGGCTTCCCAAAATTGCGAGCGGCGAAACAATTTGTTGCTTTGCGCTATCTGAACCTGACTCGGGGTCTGATGCGGCGGCCTTAACCACGCGAGCCATCCGTGATGGTGATGATTATATTTTAAATGGCGTAAAACGCTACATCTCAAATGCACCTTTCGCGCATCTTGGTATGATCATGACGCGCACAAATAAGGAAAACTTACCAAAAAATGCCCACATAAGTGCGTTTTTAGTACCCCTTGATTTGCCAGGTGTAACCATTGGCAAACCGGATAAGAAGCTTGGTCAGTCCGGATCGCAAATTGCGGATATTATACTTGAAAATGTACGTGTGCCGGCTTCGACCCTTCTGGGGGGAGACGAAGGCCGCGGCTTTAAAGCTGCCATGCAGTCTATCGACACGGGCCGATTATCTGTCGCGGCTGCGTCAGTGGGATATGCAAAGCGCATGCTGGATTATGCTCTGAACTATGCCATGGAACGTAAAGCGTTCGGGGAGAGAATTGCAAATTTTCAACTTATTCAGGCCATGTTAGCGGATTCCAAAGCTGAAATTTACGCCGCAGAATGTATGATTAAAGATGCTACGTCGCGGGCTGATCATGGCGACGACATAATTGTAGATGCGGCCTGTGCCAAGATGTTTGCTTCTGAGATGTGCGGGCGTGTTGCCGATAGGACTGTTCAAATTTTAGGCGGCGCCGGCTATTTGAAAGAATATCTCGCCGAACGCTTTTATCGAGATTGCAGAATTTACCGAATTTATGAGGGTACAACCCAAATTCAGCAGCTCATCATCGGTAAACGCATGATCCGCGCTTATGAACAAAATAGTTAGCTGACATGTACGATATTTTAAAAGGCTTACGTATCATTGAGGCGACGTCGTTTGTAGCGTCGCCTTCAGCGGGGCTATATCTGGCTCAATTTGGCGCTGAGGTTATCCGCGTTGATCATGTTAGCGGCGGCCCTGATTACAATCGGTGGCCAAAAGCGGAGAATGGATCAAGCTTTTATTGGGAAGGCCTCAACAAAGCCAAAAAGTCTGTCGCGTTAAATTTAAAAACCACTGAGGGGCGGGAATTGCTGGGGAGGCTTGTCGCATCGGATGGCGACGATGGAGGCATCTTATTGACCAACTTCCCTGTGGGCGGCTTTCTCTCCTATGAAAACATGCGCGCTCTTCGGGATGACATTATCGTGGCCCGCGTTATGGGGCAGGCTAATGGCGGCCCCGCCGTAGATTACACCGTGAATTGTGCTCTTGGGTACCCTTACATGACAGGTCCACCTTCGTTGGGTGATAAACCCGTGAACCACGTCTTACCTGCTTGGGACCTTCTCGCAGGCGCTTACACGGCGTTTACAATATTGGCGGCCGAGCGTCACAGACGGGATACGGGGAAGGGCTGCGAAGTTCGCGTTCCCTTGTCGGACATAGGCATAACAACCCTCGCAAATTTAGGACAAATTGCTGAGGTTTTGAATACGGGTGAAAATCGCGCGCGGCACGGCAATGAGCTTTACGGTGCCTTTGGGAAAGACTTCATGACCAAAGACGGTCGCCGCCTTATCGTTATGGCGATTTCGCCGCGCCAGTGGAAAGGCCTCGTTGAGGTTTTAGACATTCATGCCGAAATCGCTGGGATTGAGGCAGAGAAGGGCGTAACTTTCGATTATGATGAGGGTGTTCGGTATGAACATAGCGATAAGCTTTATCCTTTGGTTGCGGAGAAAATTTCCCATTGGACATTCGATAAACTTAGCGTGGCCCTCGATAAGGTTGGGGGTTGTTGGGGAGAATATCAAACTGTCCAAGATGCCGCGAAAAGCCCCGTGCTCGTCGAGAATAATCCTATATTCGAAAGGATGAAAAACCCAAGTGGGGCCACATACCCAACATCGGGTGCGGCAGCGACAATATCAGGTGAAACACGTGGGAAACCACGGGTAGCTCCGGTGTTGGGCGACAATACACACGAGGTTTTGTCAAAATATCTCAACATTGATCAGGACGAACTCTCGTCTCTTTCTAAATCTGGAATTATTGGACCAAAGCATTAGTATGGATACTCAAAAATTGCTTAATAGCGCAGGGGCTGCCTTATCGGTGGCGCAAGAATATGTCTCTCTTGTTAAAGAGACGGTCAAATCGCGCGTTTTCAAAGAAGGGCGCGCTAATACGGCTCTTATCAATACAGAGCAGCGTATCGTTCATGGCTATGCGTGGATAGAAACGACTGTGACAGCACTGGAGTCTGTTCTGGAATGGGCGACATCGCTCGAGGCGCGCGGGGAGTTAAAAGAGGCTGATCTCACAGGCCTACAGATTGCTTTCGGAGAATATTTATCGCAGCTCGTCGGCGGTATTCCGATGGGGCAAAACGAATATATTCGGCCCGCAGATTTTTCTTTGTCCGAAGCTGCTGAGCTTGTAGCCAAAGACAAAAATATTGTACATTTTGTTCAACATGGAAATACAGCCGAGGCGAGGAAAAAACTCACCGGCTTGATCTGTGACGGGCAAGGAATATCCGAAACTTTTGACGATGATATGCTGAACGCTGTCCGTGACCAGTATCGCCGCTTCACGACTGAAAAAATTATTCCTCACGCGCATGATTGGCATCTTAAAAATGAACTCGTCCCGGACGCCGTCGTCGCCGATATGGCGGCGCTAGGTACCTTTGGCGTCAGTATTCCTGAAGAATTTGGCGGTTTGGGTTTAGGCAAGTTGTTCATGTGTATTGTCACAGAAGAATTAAGCCGAGGCTGGATAGGCACTGGCTCTCTGGGAACCCGTTCAGAAATTGCAGGCGAATTAATTCTTCAGGGCGGGACAAAGGAGCAAAAATCAAAATGGCTCCCCCGGATTGCGAATGGTGAGGTGCTTCCGACAGCCGTATTTACCGAACCTGACGTAGGATCCGATTTAGGATCTCTGAAAACACGGGCTGTAAATAAAGACGATGGTTCTTGGGTCGTTTCGGGCGCAAAAACATGGATCACCCATGCGTCTCGATCTGATTTGATGACGGTCCTAGTTAGAACAAAGCCTGACGTTAAGGGGTATAGTGGGTTGTCCATGCTTTTGGCCGCCAAATCGCGCGGGACGGCAGATGAATTATTTCCTGACGATGGCCTAACAGGCGGTGAAATTCATGTTCTCGGTTATCGAGGCATGCGTGAATATGAACTTGGGTTTGATGAATTTAATGCGTCGAAAGACTCCTTGCTTGGAGGGGAAGAAGGAAAAGGCTTTAAGCAATTAATGGAAACTTTTGAAGGGGCTCGCATTCAAACCGCTGCCCGTGCTGTTGGCGTCGCCGTCAGAGCCATGGAGCTTGGCTTGAAATATGCCAAGGAGCGTAAACAATTTAAGGTGCCGATCGTTGATTTCCCACGTGTCTCAGACAAGATTGCAATGATGGCAGTGGATATATTGATGTCGCGCGAAATCACCTATTTCTCTGCCCGCGAAAAAGATAAGGGGAGACGCTGTGATATTGAAGCGGGCATGGCGAAGCTTTTTGCCGCGCGCACGGCCTGGAGTAATGCCGATGCGTCTCTACAAATTCATGGTGGAAATGGTTACGCACTTGAATATGAAATTAGCCGTATTTTGTGTGATGCTCGTATTTTGAATATCTTTGAAGGCGCAGGGGAAATACAAGCGCAGGTGGTCGCCAAAGGTAAATTGATTGGACGAAAATAATGAACCAAAATCCGACAGACTGGATTGGAAATATGCATCGCCAAAGCGATAGAATTACACCTGGTTTAGTTGACCGTTATGAGGCTGTTATCGGCAAGGCAGATTCAAAGAATGCAACACCTTATGGTCTGCATTGGTGCTTAGGCTTACCTAAAGCTCCCATGGACGCCTTAGGGATGGATGGTCACCCCGCAACAGGCGGGTTTTTGCCGCCTAGTCCATTGCCGCGCCGCATGTGGGCGTCGAGTGATGTTGAGTTTCTAGCTCCATTAAAGGAAGAGGGAGAGGTCGAACGGGTTTCAACCGTGAAATCGATCACTGACAAAGAGGGCCGCTCCGGGAAACTCTTATTTGTAGATGTCGAGCATCTGATATTCTCCGGCGACTTGGAATGTATAAGGGATCGTCAAACGATTGTTTACCGCGAAGCGGCGACAGCATCTGCGGCTTTACCCGAGTTAAAAGAGTATGATTTTTCGGAATGGGAGACGATTGAGAGTTTCACTCCCTCGACAGCTTTATTATTCCGATACTCTGCACTGACATTTAACACACACCGCATTCATTACGACCTTCCTTACGCAAAAGAAAAAGAATGTTACCCTGCGCTTGTTGTCCATGGCCCTTTGATGGCCTCTATGCTGCTGCGATTTGTGACGTCGTTGACGCAAGAAAAGGGGCTTCGAGGGTTCAAATTTAGAGGGCTTGCACCGGCTTTCTGTAATCAACCGCTTACAATGGTGGCTAAAGCAAAACCTGACGGATTTGAGCTTGGAATGGTCAGGTGCGACGGTATCATGACTATGAGCGCCGAGGCCATTATCGGCTAACGCTTTGAGCTTCACTTCAAGGTGTTTTAGAAACCAATCTATCGGATATCATAGTGATAATGGCTCTTCATTTCATGCTAGTTGGATTCCATGTTTCATAAATTAATATATATAAAATGATAAATACACGTGTCACTGAACTGCTAGGTATCGAACGCCCAATTGTGCAGGGTGGGCTGCAAAATGTGGGCGTAGCGGAACTTGCATCAGCTGTCTCAAATGCGGGCGGTTTTGGTATGTTAACGGCGCTCACTCAACCTTCGCCCGACGCATTGGCCGCTGAAATTGCGCGGTGCCGTACTATGACCGATAAGCCTTTCGGTGTGAATTTGACTGTATTTCCTACCATACGCCCGACGGACTATGAGGGCTATGCACGGGTTTGCGTCGATAATGGAATTGAGACAGTTGAAACGGCTGGGTCAGCCGCTGTCCGCGATGTTTGGAAAATTTTCAAGGATGGGGGCCTTAAGATTATTCATAAATGCACATCGGTTCGGCATGCTTTATCAGCGGAAAAAAAAGGCGTTGATATTATTTCAATTGATGGATTTGAGTGCGCGGGTCATCCTGGGGAAGATGATATTCCGGGGCTCATACTTATCCCTGCGGCAGCTGATAAAATCAAAATCCCGATGATTGCCTCTGGAGGGTTTGGTGATGGACGTGGTTTGATTGCGGCGTTGGCGCTTGGCGCGGATGGAATTAATATGGGAACAAGGTTCTGTGCAACTCAAGAGGCGCCTATTCATAAAAATGTTAAAGCCAAATATGTCGAAAATGATGAGCGCGGCACACATCTCATTTTTAGAAACTTTAGAAACACGGCGCGAGTCGGCAAAAGTGAAGTCTCTGATGAAGTAGTCGAACGTTTGGCAAAACCTGATGCGACATTCGAAGATGTTGCGAAATTAGTCAGCGGTGCAGCCGGAAAAGAGGTTCTGAAGTCAGGGGACCTTTCTGGCGGGATGTACTGGGCGGGTATGGTGCAAGGCCTTATACATGACGTGCCGACGGTCCAGGAGCTAATGGATCAAATTATGCAAGATGCTGAAGAGATAATAAATTCTCGGCTTCAGCAAATGTCAGCTTAGGGGCGTCTTATTTCAGGTGCACTTACAGGATTACGCATTATTGAATTTGCAGGTCTGGGACCTGGGCCTTTTTGTGCCATGATGTTAGCCGATCACGGCGCCGAAATTATTCGTATTGACCGAGTGGGCGCTAAAAATAGAGTGACGGATCCAACTCTCAGGAGCCGCAAATCGGTCGCACTTAATCTGAAGGACCCACAAGGTATTTTACTGGCTAAGTCTTTAGTGGCGTCGGCAGACGGGTTAATCGAAGGCCTGCGACCGGGCGTGATGGAACGATTGGGATTAGGCCCAGATGACGTCATGAAGGATAACCCAAAATTAGTGTACGGACGCATGACAGGATGGGGGCAAACAGGCCCCTATGCTCATGTTGCAGGACATGACATAAACTATATCGCCTTATCTGGCGCGCTGCATACTTGCGGCCGTGTTGGGGGTAAGCCCACTGCGCCGGTAAATTATCTCGGTGACTTTGGCGGCGGCGGGATGATGTTGGCTTTTGGGATGGTGAGCGCGTTTTTGGCGATAAAAAACGGGACTTCAGGACAGGTCATAGATTGTGCGATGACAGATGGCTCGGCGACCCTTATGGCAGCGATTTGGGGCTTGCATAATGACGGTCTTTGGCAAGATGAGCGCGGAGTTAATATTCTAGATAGCGGCGCGCATTTTTATGACACATATGAAACGAGTGACGAGAAATTTATTTCTATAGGCTCGATTGAGCCAAAATTTTACACTCTATTGTTACAGCACACAGGTTTGGAGGATGACCCAGACTTTAAGGCACAAAGAGACATATCCAAATGGCCGGTACTTTCCGAAAAACTGACGAAGATATTCAAGTTAAAAACCCGTGATGAGTGGTGCGCGATTATGGAGATGACTGATGTTTGTTTCGCTCCGGTTCTGTCCCTCGCTGAAGCGCCAAAACATCCACATAATGTTTCACGAGGAACATTTATAAATGTAGAGGGGGCCATACAACCTGCGCCGTCACCTCGAATGTCCGAGACTCCCGCAGGTGTTGCCACCAAGGGTCCTCAGGTTGGTCAGGATACGGATCAGGTTCTGGCGTCTCTAGGGCATAAATCCGAGGCTATCGAAGAGATGCGGGCGTCAGGGATAATTAGTTAGTTCAACGATATGAAAAATTATAAACAACAGTCAGCGGTTATCACCGGCGGGGCTTCGGGCCTGGGATTTGCTACCGCTAAGCGCCTTGCGAATGCCGGGGTTAAAGTCGCCATTTTTGACTTAAATGAAGAGGCAGGAAAAAAAGCAGCTACGGAAATCGGAGCGTTATTTTGCCATGTTAACATTACGTCTGAAGCTGAGGTCGAGGCTGGGTTTGAAAAAGCCCGAGCGGCTAACGGCCAAGAGCGAATATTAGTCAATTGCGCGGGCAAAGGGTCCGCCATCAAAACGGTATCGCGTGATCGAAAGACAGGAGAAATCAAACGTCATTCGATGGATGCGTTTGAGCAAAACATTCAACTGAACCTTATTTCTACCTTTCGTATGATTACACATTCTGCTTCGGGTATGATGACGCTCAATCCATTAGAGGATGGGGAGCGCGGCGTGATTGTAAATACAGCATCTGTGGCCGCCGTCGAAGGGCAGGTCGGACAAGTTGCTTATTCGGCGGGTAAGGGCGGCATTGTTGGAATGACCCTCACTATTGCGCGTGATCTCGCGAATGAAGGCATCAGGATAAATACGATCCTTCCCGGCATATTTAATACGCCGCCGCTTGAGCGTTTACCAGGCAAGATAAGAGATAATCTCAATGCATCTGTTCCTTTTCCCAAAAGAATGGGACAGCCTGATGAATATGCTGATCTTGCCGAAACTTTGATCCGCAATACTTATTTTAATGGTCAAACTATCCGGTTGGATGGGGCCATACGAATGGCTCCGCGATAGTGCCGGAAAGATAAAAATGACAGACGTATCTAAATATACAATCGTGAACAAAATTGGCGTCATTGAGATTAATTCTCCGCCGGTTAACGCGTTGGGAATCCATGTTCGTCGTGTGATTGTATCGGGGCTAGAGGAAGCCTGGCGTGACGACTCCGTGGATGCGATCGTAATTATTTGCGAGGGTAGAACGTTTTTTGCGGGAGCTGATATAAAAGAATTTGGGAAGCCTATGATTGCACCCGATTTGTCTACGGTTTGTAAAAAACTGGAAGAGGGTTCGAAGCCAACAATTGCGGCGATACATGGCACGGCATTGGGCGGGGGGCTTGAATTGGCCCTGCATTGTAATTTCCGTGTCGCCGTGCCTTCGGCCAAGATGGGTCTACCAGAAGTAAAGCTCGGAATTTTACCCGGAGCTGGCGGTACGCAAATCTTGCCAAGATTGGTTGGGGTTCCGACTGCGCTTGAGCTTATTACTAAAGGTGATCCTTTTATGGCCGCGAAAGCACTTGAATACGGCGTTATAGATGCGGTTGTCGGTTCCGATAGTCTGCGGTCTGATGCGATCGCCTTTGCTCGTAAAGTGATAGATGAGAATATGCCTGTCACTCGGGTGCGTGACCGAGAAGATAAGATCAAGCCTTATCGCGGTGAGACTAAAATTTATGAAGACTTCTTGCAAAAAAATGCCCGCAAGTTTCGCGGATTTCCAGCCCCGTTGAATATTGTAAAAGCTGTGCAAGCCGCAGCTGACCTTCCCTATGATGAAGGTAAAAAGCGAGAGAGAGAGTTGTTTTCTGAACTTCAAGGTTCAGTTGAGGCCGAAGCTCAGCGCTATGCATTTTTTTCCGAACGGGCCGTAAATAAAATTCCTGATATTGATAAGGCAACGCCCGTTCGAGATATCCATCACGTCTCCGTAATTGGCGCGGGGACGATGGGCGGCGGCATCGCTATGAACTTCTTGAGTATTGGCGTTCCAGTAACATTATTGGAACGTAATCAGGCGGCCCTCGATAAAGGTATCGCTGTTATTCGCAAGAACTATGAGGCCTCAGCAAAAAGAGGTCGGATAACCCAAGAACAAGTCGAAAAATGTATGAGTCTCATTTCTCCTACAATAGACTATGATGACTTGTCTGAAGCAGACCTCATTATCGAAGCGGTCTTCGAGACGATCCCCATAAAAAAAGATGTATTCTCCAAGATCGATAAAGTCGCAAAGCCAGGGGCTATCCTGGCGTCAAATACATCTTATCTCGATATTGATGAGATTGCGAGCGCAACGAAACGTCCTGAAGACGTCGTGGGTTTGCATTTTTTCTCACCGGCAAATGTCATGAAACTTCTAGAAGTCGTTCAGGGGGAAAAGACAGAAATTGATATCGTAAATACATGCATGAAACTGGGTAAAAAAATAAACAAGACGCCTGTTTTATCGAAAGTCGGTTATGGTTTCATCGCTAATCGTGTCATGTCTGTACGTCGCACGCATTCGACCAACTTAGCGCTGCAAGGCAATTCTCCCGTGGATATTGATCGTGTGCTTTATGATTATGGTTTTGCGATGGGGCCGTTTCAAGTTTTAGATTTGGTTGGTCTTGATGTGCTTGGCCGGGACTCTGATGAAGTGACCTTTTGGGGTGAACTCGTTAAACGGGGTCGTTTAGGACAAAAGAATAAAAAGGGCGTCTATGATTATGATGATAAACGCAATCGAACTCTCTCGCCCATCGCAGTCGACGTTCTGGCCTATGTTGCCGCGCATCACAATGTGGAGCCCTACAAAGCCGACGACAAAGAAATACTAGAGCGGCAACTTTTCCCAATCATAAATGAAGGCGCGAAAGTGCTTGATGAAGGAATTGCGTTGAGAGCCTCTGATATCGATATGTGCTGCATCAAAGGGTATAACTGGCCTGTTTATCGCGGCGGTCCTATGTTCTGGGCGGACACGATTGGACTGGATTATATTGTTTCGAGATTGCAGGAATTTGAGGCTCTCTACGGTGATGATTTTACACCGTCAGCGTTGTTGGTGAAACTTGCAAAAGATGGTGGACGTATAAGCGAGGTGCAGACTTTTTAATATGCGCGCGGATTACAATCCCGACTTTGAAATGCGACCTGGTTACGGGATTGTTCTTCGTCTAATAGCTATCTTACTCTTATCATCCATGGTCATGTTGGTAAAAGTCGCGAGCGATATGGGGGTTCATTCACTCGAAAGCCTCTTCTACCGTTTCTCTATTGGTTTTCTCTCTATTGTATTTTGGATGGCTTTCCGAGGTGAATTAGCCTCTGTTAAAACGAAGCGCCTTCCGTTGCATGTTTTCAGAACGTTTTGCGGGGTCATTTCTATGGCTTTGAGTTTCTACGCCGCAACGCTTTTACCGCTTCCAGAATTCGCGACCATCAGTTTTACGATGCCGATCATCATGACAATCCTGTCGATTATATTCTTAAAAGAGGTTGTTAGATTCAAGCGCTGGACCGCCATGATTATTGGCTTGATAGGTGTTTTGATTGTTGTACAGCCCGGACAAAATCAGATTTCGTTGACCGGGGCTTTAATGGCACTCGGAGGCGTAATTGCAGCATCTTATACGCTGATACTCGTTAAACATCTTAGCACAACGGAAAGCTCAACTGTGATTGTCTTTTGGTATACTTTGCTCGCGATTCCGGCCGCTGGCATCGCGATGTTTTTTGTTGCGAAATCACATAAACCCATTGTCTGGCTCATTATGGTTGGCATTGGGTTATTCGGCGCGATAGGGCAGGTGGCGCTCGCAGAGTCGCTTAAGTTTGCACCTATCTCATTGACCGCACCAATAGATTACAGCAATTTGCTTTGGTCGACGGCTTATGGCTATTTGATTTGGGAATATTGGCCCGGCGCGAGTATGTGGATCGGAGCGCCTATAATTATTGCTGCTGGGCTTTATGTGGCCCGGCGAAGCGAGAGTACAAAAAAACTGCCTGTAGGATGAGCTAAATGTCAAATTTTGAGAACGTCGACCCTGAACAAGTTGAACTGGCAAAACGGTTCAAAGATTTTGCCATCAATTCAGAAAGTCTTGGCCCAATTAGAGGTCTGTTCGGGCGGATGGCGCAATTGTCCGAAAACGTTCCCAAAAATGTAAACCGGCGCTCTGTCATTTATAAATCGAGGGACGGCCATGAATTGACGGCTTGGCTCTATCAAAGGACGGATCAGAGCGCGCCATCACCCTTGTTGTTTTCGATTCACGGCGGCGGGCTTCTTATGGGGTCACCAAAAGATAATGACCTGCGCCACTTGCGTCTTTGTTCTCAATTAGGCTGCACCGTTCTTTCCGCTGCCTATAGGTTCGCCCCGGAACATCCTTATCCCACGCCGTTAAATGACGTTGAGGATGGTTTGAATTATGTTCTGAAAAATGCCGAGGCCTTGAATATTGATAAATCCCGCATTGCCTTAAGCGGAGATAGTGCAGGGGGATGTCTTGCCGCGGGGCTCTCGCAAATATTGAGAGATAGGACGGAGGTTTCTGTAAAGGGTTTGCTTTTAATCTACCCAATGCTGGACGCTACAACAGCTATGGAGACGACTGTTCCTGCGAAATTCGGACAACATGTTTGGACAAGGGGCTCAAACAAATTTGGATGGGAGTCTTATTTGCAGGGGCAAGTTAAAAATGCGCCTGCCAGTCCTGCGCATCTCGAAAATTTCAAAGGACTACCGCCATGCACTTTGTTTTGCGGTGAGCTTGATTTGTTTTTCTTTGAAACAATTACCTATGCCGAGAACCTTCTAAAGGCAGGTGTCGACGCTAAGCTTTATACTTACCCAAAATCTATTCACGCCTTTACTTTTGCGGCAGAGGCGGCTCAAACCCGTTTGTTTGATGCGCATTATGATGAGGCAGTGAAAGATACATTAGGGATGTAGAAGCTCTATAACGTCTCACCGCCGTCGATAAGAATATCGGAGCCATTCAAAAAACGAGATTCATCAGAGGCGAGATAAACCACTAAGTTACCAACATCGTCGGGATGGCCCAAATTGCCTTGTGTCACATTGCTGGCGATTTCTTCTTCGCTGATTTCCGCCCTAGCGGCTCTGACCATTTCCGTATCATGCGTGCCTGGAACAATCACATTACAGCGAACTTTTTTGCCCTGTAATTTACAATGATCCGCGATACTTCTCGTAATAGCAAGGATGGCGCCTTTAGAGGCCGTATAGGCTATGATGGACGCCATGCCGCGCGTTGCGGCCGTAGAAGAAACATTGATAATTGAACCCCCTCCCGATTTTTCCATGGCAGGAATAGCCGCTTGGCAGCCTAGAAACGTGCCTTCAACCATGACCGCATTTATGAAGCGGAAGCGCTCCAAAGACGAATCCGCAATGGAGGTAAAATCAACGATCCCGGCATTATTTACCAGCACGTCCAAGCGTCCAAAGCGTTTAACTGTCTCCGCAACTACCTCTGCCCAACGCGCCTCATTGCGCACGTCTTGTTCTAAAAAAATAGCGCCTTTAATTGATTTCGCAGTTTTCTCGCCTTGCTTAACATCAACATCTGTAATGACGACCTGTGCACCTTCGCGTGCCAAAAGCCGAGCATCGGCTTCCCCGAGGCCGCGGGCTGCACCTGTAATAATTGCGACTTTCCCGGCAACGCGGCCTTGAATCTCTGTCATGGGCTTCACCTTTTTTGTTATTATTTATCCTATGATTATGGACGCTGAATGGACAAAGTTAAACTGTCCCTTGGCTATTAAATATGTGAGGTTTTATTATAACCCCAAAATCATTCAAACTGAAGAGGCTTAGGAGGTGACCATGGATAACCGTTCGGACCGAGAGATCATTCACGACATGATTTGCTTATATGCGCATGCCTTGGATCGGCGGCGTTGGGATATTATGCCAAACCTCTTTCACGCGGATGGCGTATTCCTCTTTGGTGACGTCTCTGGCGATTGGGAAAGCTTCATTGAGCAAGCGCGGATAATTATTGATCCCATGCCGTCAACGCATCATCAAATGGGTAATATCTTAATAAATATAAATGGCGATACGGCCCTGTGTGAGAGCTATCTGACGGCGACGCATATTATACCAGCAGACTTTCCTGAAGGTCTGCCTCTGCCGGCGTTTGGGCGTACCTACATTGCCACTATTGGTGGGCGGTACGTTGATAGGTTTGAAAAACGTAATGGAAAATGGGGTATCGTCAGCCGTACCGGCCTATATGATTGGCGGCAATACACCGAAATCAATGACGGTGACCTTCGCGAAACCCTCTCGGGCGCCGTAGGGCAAGTCGATGACTCAGATCCGTCAACACCTGTAACGAAGTCATGGCGCGGCGGATAATTGATAGCCAGCTGCGCCGATGGTACTAGTTTCGCCCTGCCGCTTCAAACCCACCCCCGATGATATAGGTTTCATGCTCTAGCCTGAGTTCCATTAGAGCGAAGACCTCTGTAGATAATGCTGCGCCCGCGTCAGACCCTACATCTGCCATAAGCGATAAAAGCTGACTGGCTGCGTCATATTGTTTTGCAGGTGAGCTTGTCGCATCAAAGGCAGACAGCTGTGCTTCAAGGTCTTTTGTCCCCTGACCCGCCTCAATGAATTTTTGGGCAACTTCGCGGATCGCACCAACCTCTTTTAACATCCAGACGGTTTCATGCTCCGTTCTGACGGCGCAGCTTGAGAGCACCCCGACTATGGTGTCGATTTGCGCGCGTTTGACGGGATCTTCTAAGCCTGTTTTCAATGAGCTGTTCATCTCATGGATGACGCCCTTTAGAATCTGAGCGACTGAGGGTGAAATAATCATGCGGTCCTCCCTTTAGACTCTTCAACGGTTTTGATCGCGCCCAGCCACATTGTATGCTGGTAACTCGTTATAGAGAGGTAATAAGCGGCGAGTACTGATTGTGCTTGTTCGGGACTTTCCGCTAAGGCTTCACTCGCTTTCATCATACCCATATGGGTACGAATGGATGAAATAATCAAAAAATAGGCTGTCGTGAAAGGGTTGATTACGTCCGCAGACCAACCTGTTTTTTCGCGGTAAGTTTGATAAAAACCTTCTATATCCGCGGCGAGTATATCCGGCGGGATAGTATTGCAAACCATGGTGAGCCAACCTAAATCTTCTCGCGGGTCGCCAATATGGGCCAGTTCCCAATCTACCAAGACGCTAGCTTCGCCATGCGTTTGAGTCATCATGTTGCTCACCTGAAAATCCCCATGAACTAAAGAGAGCGGGGCTGCGGGCGGACGGTTCTCTTCAAGCCATTTAGCCACATAGCGTAAAAACGGTCGCGATGTTTTGCACTCTGCTTCAGTTCGGCGAAACATATCTATTTGGGAGGTTATATAATCGTCCCAACTCGCCGGTCTTTCTATGCTGGCGGGCAAGTCATTGATTTGGTGTGAATGAAGCGCTGCGCCAGTGTTGGCAACAACTCGGTTGAGCTGACCATAGTCTTCAGCTTTGGACTCTTGGCAAAGGGCTAGAAAGGGGCGACCCGTTTCGGCTTTAAATATAAAGGCTGCGCTGTCAAAAAACGCCCCGTCGACATCAGAAGCAATTAACTCAGACGTTAGAATATCTTTGGTTTGAGTTAGATATTGGAGCAAATCACGTTCGACTGCGCGGTCAACCCGCACCAGACCTGTTGAGCCTAAAGGCACATACTGTAGTACAATTTTCTTAGCCCCATTTTTGGTGTTCAAATCATATAAAAATGTTAGGCGACTGTAACCGCCTGAAATGGGTTGAGACGAGGTTATCTCGCAGTTGGAATAGGCATTGTTGACTGCCGCGAGACAAACTGTTGTAGCCGCCATTAAAGCCTTTGCGTCCATTATGTTTCCCTTGTCGCTATATTAAGGCGGTTAGACGCCCATCATCCCCGCCGTCGTGGCGCCGTCTATATTATAAGATGCACCAGAAATAAAAGCCGCCTCGTCGCTTCCAAGATAGGTCACTAGTCCCGCAATTTCTTCCACTTTGGCCATGCGGTTCATAGGGGCCATGGCTTCAAATTGTGCGCGGACAGCCGTTGAATCATCAGCGCCATTAATAATGCTGGAAATCATTTCCGTTTCGACCACGCCGGGGTGAATAACATTGCAGCGAACTTTCAAGCCTTCCTTTGCGCAATGTACCGCTGTGGATTTGGCAAGCGCGATGTGAGCGCCTTTTGCGGTCGAGTAAGTCACATAATTTCCGAGGGGTAAATGTGCATTCATAGAACTGTTGAGGATGATTGAACCTGTGGGCCCTTTAGGATTTTCTCTCATTAGTTTAACCGCCATTTGCGCGGTCAACATAGCGCCTGTAAGATTGATACCAATCAGTTTGTTCCAAGCCTCAAGTTCAACGTTTTCAATGTCGCTATCGCCCATTTCGGTTCCCGCATTGGCGAAGGCGATATCAAGCTGCCCAAAATCTGATTTAATACGGTCCGCAATTTCTGCGTAACCAGGTCCATCAGTGACGTCATGTTTTATAAAAATTGATCCCGTGGATTTAGCAACCGCCGCGCCGGCATCTTCTTTGCGTCCCGTGAACACGACTTTGGCGCCTTCATTTACCAGTCGATGAACTGTCGCCTTTCCTATGCCGGATGTTCCCCCTGTGACGAAGGCGACTTTGTCTTTTAGTCTTTGCATCTAAACCTCTTTTTTAACGGGTGCCTGACAAAACGAATATCTATAGTTTCAGTTATTATGCGAGGGCGGCATTGGCCTCGACTGCGCTGACTACGTGATGTGGGTTGAAATAATAGGCTCGAATTTCGCGAACTTTCTTACCTTGAAAATGAAAAACTTCCAGCATTTCTAAAGACTCAATATCCGGCGCGCTCACATCCATTTTTGCTTTGTAAGACACGCTGTCGCTGGAAATCATATATTCTCCTCGGTCAATATTTGTGACTCCTAGAGCCCCCATGACGGCGGGGAAAAGTTTCCTGAGCGCAGTTTTGCCTTCATAAAGTCCCGCAAATGGGAGAGCTGGGCTCATTTCGACCCGAAAATCATCCGTCAGATAGGCCTCCAGAGTATCGTAGTCTCCGGTGCTTGCAGCCGCGTAGATTGCATCAACAATATCCGTAAGCTTAGTCATGATAAAAACCTCCCTATTTCCCTCATGTTGACCGCGAAAGGCTTTCGAGCCTACCTAATTGATTCATTAGCTATTGGGCTCAACCGTACTCGGTCAAAATAAGGATTACAAACTGATTACATATGGGGTAAAATACCGAATGATCTCAATCGTTGGACGCCTCACTCTCAATCCTGCAACAATGACGGCTTACACCTCAGATGCTGCGGCGATGAGTGAGGAGGTTGTCAAAGAAGACGGGTGCATCTTCTATTCTCTATTGGTTGAAGATACTGAAAACGGTATTGTCAGTATTGCCGAAATTTGGCGCGATGAACCTGCGCTATTCGTCCATTGGAGTCAGCCATGGGTGACGGCCTTCATGGAGAAATATGGTTCACAGGTCACGGGCTCTACTCTAAAGCTCTATGATGTTTCCAACGAACGTGATTTACCGAGTTAAGAGGATGCGTGATGAAAAATAGATTTTGGCAACTCAATGATCATCCTAAAGGGACTGATTTTGCGGCGGCACTCTCGCTGGAAACATCAAAAATTCCTGAGCTGAGTGAGGGGCAAGTTCTCATCAAGAATGACTATTTGTCCTTAGATGCCGGAACGCGGATGTGGATGACGCCTAGGACAGATGGTTATCAACCGCCGCTGCCTCTGGGTTCAATGATGGTCGGCTTGTGTTTGGGGAAGGTCGTCAAGAGTGATCATTCAGATTTTCAAGAGGGAGATTATGTCAGAGCCTTTGGGCAATGGGGAGACTATTCCTGCGTTGATCCTCTGATGAGCGGCTTGGTCAAAGTTGAAACGGATGTGGCGGACATAAGACAGCATTTCGGTGTTCTAGGCATGAATGGCTGGACAGCCTATTGGGGATTGAAAGAGACTGCCAAAATTAAAGAGGGTGAAAACGTTCTGGTCTCGGCCGCTGCCGGCTCTACAGGCATTCTGGCGTGCCAGATCGCCCGCAACGCCGACTGTAATGTATTCGCCTTGAGCGGAAAAGATGAGAAATGCCGGTATCTCGAAAATGAGATGGGGGTCACCCGAGCTTTTAATTATAAGAGCGAAGACCTTGAAGCTGTTCTTGAAGAAATCGACGGCGGAATTCATGTTTATTTTGATAATGTTGGCGGGCCAATCCTCGACGCAGTTTTCCCGAATATGGCGCTTTATGGCCGGATAGCTATCTCCGGTATGATTGCCGATTACGATAGAGATAGCCCACGCGGACCGCAGCGTTTTGACCAAATTTTGATGAAGCGTTTAACTGTAACAGGGTTTTTCTCCCCTGACTTCATGGATCAAGGGCCTCGTTTGAGCAGATTATTGCGCGACATGATGGAAGCCGGAGATCTGAAAATGCCTTTTGCGGAAATGCAGGGTTTGGAAAATATGCTCACGGCTTATACGAAGTTATTCTCCGGGCATAATGTCGGAAAAGTCGTTCTGAAACTATAACTTTGGACAGACATCAGACTAAAAAGGAACTGTCATGGCTAAAAATCGCCGCTTTATTTTAAGAAAAAGACCATCAGGCAATCCTGTGCCGAGCGATTTTGAATTGGTAATCGAAGATATTGCGGCTATTTCTGAGGGAGCTATTCTGGTTCGAAATCATTTCATCTCATTAGACCCTGCGATTCGAGGATGGATGGATGAAGCGCCGTCCTATTTCCCTCCAATTAATCTGAATGACCCTGTGCGGGCGTCAACTGTTGGCCGGGTTGTTGAGTCTAAGAACCCAAACTTTAAAGAAGGTGACTGGGTTTTAGGACTAAATGCGATTGAGGAATATTCCGCTGTAGAAGAGGGAGGCTTTACGGCTCCTATCGATACAAGCCTCGTTCAGTCGCCCACGAATTATCTCTCCATTTTAGGCGCCGTAGGGATGACGGCCTATTTCGGCCTTTTGGATGTAGGACAACCCAAAGAGGGCGAGACTGTCCTCGTAACAGGGGCCGCAGGCGCAGTTGGTTCTGCGGTTGGTCAAATTGCCAAAATCAAAGGGTGCCGAGCGGTAGGTATCGCAGGCGGCCCTGAAAAATGCCGACGCCTTGTCGAGGATTATGGATTTGATGCGGCTATAGATTACCGCGGGAAAGATGTAGCGGCTTTGGATGAAGCTATTCGCGAAGCCGCCCCTAAGGGCGTTGATGTCATTTTCGAAAATGTCGGGGGTGATATTTTGGACGCCGGTGTTTTATCCTTGAACGAGTATTCCCGCATTGTCTTATGCGGGTTGATATCCGAATATAATACGGATCCAGTCGGGGCCCGTAATCTCTGGCAATTCATTGTCAAACAAACGGCCGTCAAGGGGTTCCTCATTCGTGATTATGCGCCCCGTTTTGCTGAGGGCGGAGTTGAAATGGCGGGATGGATTGGTGAAGGCAAGATCAAGTTTGATGAACATATCGAACACGGAATTGAAACCGCTTTTGAGAGTTTCATGCTTTTGTTTTCCGGTGGAAACACAGGGAAACTCATTTTAGATATCAGCCCATCATAATATAAATCAGGCCAGTTATAATTAGGAGAGTCACATGCCTAAAAATTCCGACATCCAGAAAGTGGCAACCACTCTCTATGAATATGCGGCGACGGGTACAACGCATAAGACGGGCAAAGTCACGCAGGTCCCCACATCTTCTTATACTGATCCAGATATCTGGCAAAAAGAGGTTGATGAAATTTTCAAAAAAGTGCCTTTATGCCTCGCGACAACAGCTGAGCTTAAAGACAAGAACGCTTATAAAGCGATGGAAGCGGTTGGTCTACCTGTCCTCATTACGCGGAATAAAAATGGTCAGGCCCGAGCCTTTTTAAATGTCTGTTCGCATCGCGGCGCGCCTGTGGCTCAAAAGGGATGCGGGATAAAGAAACGCTTTGCTTGTGCCTATCATGGCTGGACTTACAGCAATGACGGACAGCTCATGGGGGTCGCGGAGCAAGATAGTTTTGGCGATGTGAATAAAAGCCAGCTTGGCCTGAAAGAACTGCCTTGCGAAGAAAAGGCTGGCCTTATTTTTGTATGTCTTACCCCGGGCATGGATATGAAGCTGGAGAGTTTTATGGCCGGAATGTTGGAAGATTTAGAGGCTGCTAATTTTAAAGAGTGGGCCTATTTGGGCCAGCGAGAAATTGAAGGGGCTAATTGGAAAATTGCTTTTGACGGATATCTCGAGGGTTACCATTTCGCGCAGCTTCATCCCGAAACTATTCATCCTCGTACAATTTCCAACCTTATGCATTATGAAGCGTTTGGCCCGCACATGCGAATTGGGTTTGCGCAAACCGACATCAAAGAAAAACTAGATGCCGCGCCGAAAGAAAAATGGGGGGAGATGGAAAATAGCGGTTTTGACTTCGTCCGCATTTTATTCCCAAACCTCTCAATTTTTCTGGCACCTGAAATCACACAAATAGCGCAATTGTTCCCAGGTGAAACTCCAGATAAAAATAAGACCATCCTAACGTTTTACCGCAAGGACCCTCCGAAAGACGAAGCGGATCAAGAGGGTCTGGAGGGGATGATGGATTTCCTAAGAACTGTAGTACTGGAAGAAGATTACTGGATTGGTGATCTTATCCAAAAAGGGCTTAAGTCTAATGCGCATGCAAATATTACTTTGGGCAGAAACGAACGCGGCAATCAATATTTCCATGAATGGGTCTCCTGGTATCTTGCAGGAGATATCTCTGCACCCAAACCTATCTTGTGAGTCCCAAGCGCAATAGACAATGGTTGATTGACGGTGACCCATCGGGACGCGCCGTCAGGCTGTCTGATTTCAAAAGGGTTGAGACGTCTATTCCATCTCTCGAAGAGGGAGAGCTTTCTGTTCGCGTTGATTACCTTGAGTTTTCACCGTCATTAAAAGGACAGATGGAAAACCGTTTGCACTATGCGGCCCCAACCTCCCAAGGGTCTGTCATGCGCGGGCGTGGAACAGGGACGGTCATAGAAAGCCGTGCGCAGAATTACCCCGTTGGATGCAAAGTGAAGGGTTATCTTGGCTGGCAAGACGTTGCGACTGTCAAAGCCTCAGAAATGGAATCTGTTCCGGACGACAAATATTTGCGCGCACGGTTAGGACCTCTTGGGTCATCAGGTATGACGGCTTATTTCGGATTTTTAGAGGCTGGAAAACCTCAAGAAAATGATACAGTGCTAATATCGGGCGCGGCGGGTGCAGTTGGCTCTATGGTTGGTCAAATTGCAAAAATTAGGGGCTGCAAGGTGATTGGCGTTGCTGGCGGCCCAGAAAAATGCCGCTGGCTTGTTGAGGACGCGGGCCTTGATGGCGCTGTAGATTATAAATTAGAGGATATGGAGACAAGATTCAAAGAGCTCATGCCTAGTGGCGCGAATATCGTCTTTGATAATGTTGGCGGCGAGTTTTTAAATCATGCCCTCAATAATATTGCTACTGGTGCTCGAGTCGTGATTTGCGGGGCAATGAGCCGTTACGAAACTTCAGCCCATCAAGGACCTGCAAATTATTTTAATCTGGTTCTCCAGAGGGCGACTATGCAAGGCATCCTCTCACCTTTTTATAAAGCGCATTTTCCAAAAGCTGTGAAAGATATTCAGGGTTGGATGGAGAGCGGCGAGTTCGTGTATAAAGAAGACATTCAAAATGGTTTTGAAAATATTCCGGCCAGTTTCTTGCGTCTGTTTTCAGGAAAAAATATAGGCAAGCAACTCATCAAGCTTTCAGATTAATCAAGCTTTGCGCCAGGAACTGGCTCACCTCTTTTTCCTGTATCGATAAATTTATCAATAAAGTGGTGTAGAAAACGAATGCGGCTTTCTGTATATTGACTCATACTTACTTGCTCGGATTTAAGAGATTTCAGGCCGGTTTGAATATGTGGAATATTGCCGAAATCTTGGTCAAAAACGGTTTTAAGTGATTGAGGGCCGACTGATGAAGATGACATTTTGTCATCATATTCCAGAACAATTTTATTGGCGGCTTTCGGTCTTTCGGCACCTTCGGGGATGAGAGCCATAAACATAATATCCATGATGGAGCCTTCTGGGTTTCCAGGTTCTGGCCGCCAACGATAAACAAGTTTGCCGCCATATCCTCCCCAGAACGTCATATGTGGAAACACACCGTAGAGAATATAATCAAGGACTTCGGCATCGCTGGCGTGCGAATGATCACGGCCAGTATCACGCGTGAGGCTCTCCCGGGCGTGTTGCGCTAAATAAGTTCTAGCACGGAAATCTTCTGGTAGGCTCTCAATGTCGACTCCGCTTACGCGGTGATCTTCTCGTTTTTTCATGAACCCTAATTTTTCATGCTCGGTTGGTTGAGGCTCCATTGCCGGGGAGGCGACGGCCGCAGCTGAAATCTGCCGAGAAATATACGCATTCGGAAAATCGTAAAATGAATTAATATCGCCTATGGCCGGGACCAATTGTGGGTGAGTGGTTTGGGAATGATGACTTTCCATGAAAGGTTCCATGGTCGTCTTCCAATTCGCTCGAATGTGTTTTTCAAACCAAAAGGCCCTATATCTATTTTTCCAATCAAAAGGTTCTAAATCTTTGATCATTGGCTCCGCGATATCAGCGAAATCCGGTGCATTCTCATCCATATTGATAAATATGAACCCGCCCCATTCTGCTACTCGCGCTTCCGGAAGACGAGAATTTTCGTCAGTCCAATTTGGTAAATCCCATGCAATCGGGTTGTAAGTGACCTGTCCATCCAGTGACCATGTAATGGCATGAAAAGGGCACACAAATTCCGATTTGCTGCAATGACCCGTGATTAACTTTCGTCCACGGTGCAAACAGGCATTATAGAAAGCTTTAATTCCGCTTTTTGTATGTGCGATGATGAATGAGCGGTCCGCTATTTCATAATGGAAGCAATCTCCGATATTAGGAATGTCTGCATTAAGGCAAGCCATTTGCCAAACTCGAGGCCAAAGATGCGCGTTCTCGAGGTCGTAAAACTCGCGGGAGTAGTAGCGTTTGGAGGAGATTGGTGCCGTTTCAACTTTAAAATCTCCTTGGGGTTCCAAGAATTTAGGTACACCTGTTTCATCATTACGAAGGATATCGTGATATGTTTCGGGCGGGGCGGGACTCAAGTGAACTTTTTTCATAGTTCCTTATTGTTGAATTGGCGACAATATCCAACCGCAAAACTTATAGGTATGAGTATAATTCAGCTCGATTAATGGGAACCGAGCTAATATGTGCTCTGTTTCTTTATGCGACTTGATTAAGCTGAAGTTTAGGTTTACTAATTTCTTATATAAATAGCTAGGTTTGCAATTTTATCAAACGGGAGTTCCGACACTCATATGAAAAACATAAATGAGAAAAAAGTCAAAGATCTACCAAATATGATTTTGGACAAATTGCCCGTCATTGAATCAATGGAGGGTATACGCGATGCAGCTATCGTGTTTCGCGATAAGATTAACTTGTTGGGTGATTTTAGAATAGGAGCGACCGGGAATATCGCTTCAAAAGCACCCATGGTTGATGCGGAAGGTAATATTCTCGCAACTGATGTGTTCTTATGGGGCGACCGTGATGATATTTGGTGGCGTCGTCCAGAACTTGCTCTCAGCTCTCCAATACCAAGGGCCTGCCGGTATGAAGGAGAGGCGTTTTGGTGTAATAAAGATGGAATTTACACACGGCTTCCCAATGTGCTTTTAGATGAAATTGATTTGTCTAAATTCTCTAGTCAAGTGCGCTCAAAGTCATTGATTTGTGTGCCTGTACACATGCCTTTTGGTCAAATTGGCGCAATAAGTTTTTCGCCAGCAGACCGTGAGGTGGAGGACCTGAGTCAGGAATTTGAGAAATTTGCTCATGTGCTTGAAGCAATGTCTCGAGCCTTTCTTACAAGCTATGTGAAAGTGACGGACCAAAGAAATTGGATCCCGAAGGATTGCAGCCTTAGCAAACGAGAAGTGCAATGTGTCAGCTGGGCTGCGCTTGGCAAGACTGACCGGGAAATTGCAACGATACTCTCGCGAAGTTGTGCAACGGTAAGATTTCATCTTCACAATGCAGCTAAAAAACTGGATGCGGTCAACCGAAGCCAAACCGTCTTTAAAGCCTCACAGTTGGGGTATCTAGGATCCCTTGCCGTCAAATGACGACGAACCAATTTATTCGTTTGTGCTTTATACTATCAATATTCATAGCAGTTTGTGCTTTATACTATCAATATTCATAGCAGTTATCCCACCTGAAAGTCTTATGATTGTATGTCAGCAAAGAGTGTGATTTATGGATTTTTCTTTTTCAAAAAGTGAAGAGGCCTTCCGCAGTGAAGTGCGTCAATTTTTGGATGAAAATCTGACAGAGAGATTACGGACGGGTTCGCGTTTCTCACCGGCCGTTTTTGTTGAGCCTGATATTGGTAAAGAATGGCATTCCATACTCGCAAAAAAAGGGTGGCTAACCTATTATTGGCCAGAGGAATATGGCGGCATGGGTTGGACGCCAACGCAAAAGTACATTTTTGAAAAAGAACTCGCGCTTGCAGATGCCCCTTTTACGGCTGTGATGGGGGTGAAGCTTCTTGGACCTATTATTTGCCAGTATGGTACTGAAAAACAAAAGAAAGAAATTTTACCGCGTATTATCAGCGGAGAGCACTTCTGGTGTCAGGGGTTTTCAGAGCCTGGTGCGGGTTCAGATTTGGCGAGTTTGAAAACAAAAGCCGAAAGGCAGGGTGATAAATACATCATCAATGGTAGTAAAATTTGGACGACATTCGCCCATCATGCGACACATATGTTCTGTCTAGTCAGAACAAATAATCAAGGCGCCAAACAAGAAGGCATATCTTTCCTGCTTATTGATATGCGGCAACCAGGAATTGAAGTTCGGCCTATTATTGGTATCGCCGGAGATCATGAAGTTAATGAGGTCTTTTTTGATAATGCTGAAACTCATGTAGATAACCTTGTCGGAGAAGAGGGAAAAGGGTGGGGCGTCGCTAAATTCTTACTTGATAACGAACGCCGGGGTACTGCGCGCGCGCCCAAACTGCTGGCTGATATTGTTCGCGTTCGTAATATGGCTCTTGAGACTATGGCTGGCTGTCAGGGGACGCTGCAGGTCGATCCATATTTTATTCGTGAAATTAATGAGCTAGAGCTCGAGGCGCGCGCGCTAGAGATTTTAGAACTTAGTGTTTTGAATGATCTTTCAAGCGGTAGTTTTAATCGCGGAAAGTCTTCAGTCTCTAAGCTTATTGGTTCAAATTTACGGCAAAAAGTTGATACGGCGGCATTGAAAGTCGCTGGCTATGGAGGGATGCAGCTTGAAACGGCGCGGCCATTGTATGGGAACAAAGCACCCGAGCCAGTACATAATAAAGAGGCGCAATTGGCGGCCCCAACATATCTAAATAGCCGTGCATGGACAATTTTTGGCGGAACAAACGAAATTCAAAAAACTGTAATCGCAAGATCGATACTTGGAATTTGATAATAATATAAATTAGGAACGCATTATGCAACTTGATAGGGAACATCTGCTAAGCGCTTATCGCAATATGAAGCTCATTCGTATGTTCGAGGAGCGCCTTCATGTAGAGATTAAGACTGGAGAAATCGCAGGTTTTACGCATCTTTATGCGGGTCAGGAAGCTGTTGCAGTCGGCGTTTGTCAACTTTTGGATAATGAAGATAAAATTGTTTCTACCCACCGGGGTCATGGTCATTGTTTGGCTAAGGGCTGTGATGTTGAAGGGATGATGAAGGAAATATACGGGCGTGCGGACGGGCTGTGTAAGGGTAAAGGCGGCTCGATGCATATTGCTGACATTGATAAGGGTATGCTGGGCGCAAACGGTATCGTCGGAGCAGGCGCTCCAATTGCAGTTGGAGCTGCTATTTCAGCTAAACTTAATGGGCTGGGGAAAGTGTCCATCGCTTTTTCGGGGGACGGAGCCTGTAATCAAGGTACAACATTTGAGGCCATGAATATGGCAGTTGTGCTAAAGGTTCCTGCGATTTTTGTTTTTGAAAATAATCACTATTCCGAACAAACGGGTCCTAGCTATGCTGTGGGTACCTCAACTGATATTGCTGGACGCGCCGAAGGGTTCGGCCTTAAGGCATTTCGAGGTGACGGATCTGACTTTTTCTCAGTCTACAACACGATGCTTGATGTTCTGGATTATGTCCGATCTGGGAATGGTCCAGCGGCTGTTGAGTTTGATACGGAGCGTTATTATGGTCACTTCGAAGGGGACCCGCAAAAATATCGCGGGGACGGCGAGATTGACCGCATTCGCGAAACCCGTGATCCAATTAAAAACTTTAGAGCACGCATAGGTGATCTCGATAAGATTGAACTTTCGGATTTGGACAGTATTGATGCTGAAGTTTCGGATGTTATCGATAAAGCTGTAGAGTCTGCTCGTGCTGCGCCCCCTCCCAATCCAGAGAGCGTTCATACTGATGTTTACGTTACATATTAAGGATAAATCATGGCAGAAATGATGCTAAGAACGGCGATTGCCCAGACGTTACATGATGAAATGCTTCGTGATGAAAACGTCGTGGTGCTTGGCGAGGATATTGTCGGAGGTATGGGTACAGAAGGCGGCCCAGAAGCGACAGGTGGAATTTGGGGAACTTCTCCGGGTCTCTTCGATAAATTCGGTCCTGACCGTGTACTTGATACGCCTATTTCAGAGAGCGCGATTGTTGGTGCGGCGGCAGGCCTAGCTTTGACCGGTAAACGTCCTGTGGCTGAGATTATGTTTGCGGATTTTGTTGGGGTTTGTTTGGATCAGCTCTGGAATCAACTTGGTAAATTTCGTTACATGTTTGGTGGTAAGACGGAATGTCCGGCCGTTATTCGTATGTCCTATGGGGCTGGCGTGAATGCGGCGGCTCAACACTCTCAAGCGGTTTATTCCATGCTAACGGCCCTTCCTGGTCTTAAGGTGGTTATGCCAACGACTCCGGCAGACGCGAAGGGGCTCTTAACGACGGCTATTCGCGGTTCTGACCCCGTTATTTTCATGGAGCATAAGGCGTTATATGCGAGTCGCGGAGACGTGCCGAATGGAGACTATATGATCCCGTTTGGGCAGGCTCGCATGGTGCATGAAGGCGAGGATGTGACGATTGTCACATGCGGTTTCATGGTCGGTGTTGCTGCTTCTGCGGCTGCGGAGTTGGCAAAAGAGGGTATTAATTGTGATGTTATTGATCTTCGAACAACAAGTCCATTAGATGAGGATGCAATTCTAGACTCGATCGAAGTATCAGGTCGTCTGGTGGTGTTAGACGAGAGCAATCCACGGTGCTCCTTGGCAACGGATATTACAGCCTTCGTAGCAGAAAATGCGTTTTCTAGCCTGAAAGCTCCGCCTCAACTTGTGACCGCGCCGCATACGCCCGTTCCATTCGCGCGCGAACTTGAACGTGCTTATTTGCCCAATAAGGATAACGTTATAGACGCTGTTCGATTTGTGATGAGCTATAAGAGCGGGAGCGCTTAAACCATGTCACTTAAATATATAACGATGCCAAAATGGGGCATTGAAATGCAAAAAGGAATCCTGAGCGAATGGCATGTTCAGGAAGGAGAAGAGATTGAGAAAGGGCAATTAATAGCTCTTGTCGAGACAGATAAAATCACCAATGAAATGGAAGCTGATACGCCAGGGGTCATGCATAAAATCTTCGCAGAGGAAGGTGAAGAGCGTGTTGTTGGGCAGCTATTGGCGGTCATGGGCGCGGCAGACGCAAGTGAGCAAGAGATAGCTGAGTTCGTAGCTGCGTTTAAAGCGGCTGATACATCAATGGCTGGTAGTGAAGCTATAGGCGAGGGAAGTTCAAAAGAAGAACTGAAGGAGACCTCCAAACCTGAACCCGTTGATGAGAGCGTTTTTGATGGCTTGAGAATTAGTCCAGCAGCTAAAAGGCTTGCAATTAATCTTGGGGTTAATCCTGCATTGATTACAGCTTCAGGGCGCAGCGGACGTATTTCCCTGCAGGACGTGGAGCAGGCCGCAATAGAAGCTGGCCTGATGAATACGGAAGAGCCAGAGGTCAACACAGCCCCCGCGAACACTCCGGTGATTGAGGAAATGTCTAATTTGCGCAAGACTGCCGCAAAAAGATTAGCTGAAGCCAAATCAACCATTCCGCATTTCTATTTACGCATAAATGTAACCCTAGACGCTCTTCTCGCCCAAAAAGAAGATTTAAAGAAAGCGGGCCAGAAAACATCACTGAATGATTTTCTGATCAAAGCCGTATCCTTAGCCTTGATAGAAAATTTAGATGTTAATGTGCAATTACATGGAAACAATATTCATAAATTTCCCCATGCCGACATTGCGGTCGCTATTGCGACGGATCACGGGCTTGTAACGCCGGTCGTGACGTCAGCGGACACTCGAAATTTAACTGATATTAGTGCAACGGTTCGCGATTTTGCTGAACGCGCTCGAAACAAAAAACTTACTCATGCAGATATGGTTCCCGGAACTTTCACGCTTTCGAATCTGGGGATGTTTGGTGTTGATCAATTTGATGCGATAATTAATCCACCGCAATGCGCAATTTTGGCTGTAGGCGGTAGTCGCCGGGTTTGGGTGGAAAATGATGACGCTGGGTCTTTTATGACTCAGCTCTCTTTATCATTGTCTTGCGATCACCGCGCAATTGACGGTGCAACAGGCGCAAGTTTCTTAAAAACCCTAAAGCATCAAATAGAAAATCCAAAAGACTGGGTTTAGACCGAAGAGATGGCAGCATAATATTCTGAAATGTTGAGGAGCGGATAGAATGACCACATTGCCCCTCAAAGGGACTCGGATAATTGCTGTCGAACAATATGGGGCAGGCCCTTATGGTAGCCAGCTTCTTGCAGATCTTGGGGCCGAAGTTATAAAAATAGAAAACCCAATGACGGGCGGAGATGTCTCTCGCTTTGTCTCGCCGCATTTAATTGGCGATGCGGATAGTGAATTTTTCCAGACGTTTAACCGTAATAAAAAATCTCTGACGCTAGACTTGAAATCCGAAAGCGGCCGCAAGAATTTTATTTATCTTGTTAAATCGGCGGATGCTGTTTCTAATAACCTTAGGGGTGATATCCCTGCAAAGCTGGGCCTTGATTACGCGTCTCTCAAAGCGGTTAAGCCAGATATAGTGTGTGCACATCTCTCCGCCTATGGGCGTGGAAATTCCCGAGAGTCTTGGGCGGGATATGATTATCTGATGCAAGCCGAGGCGGGTTTTTGTTCTGTGACAGGTGAGCCGGGCGGTCCGCCTGTGCGTTTTGGATTGTCTATCATCGACTTCATGACTGGATCGATGTGTGCGACGGGCCTCGTAGCTGGGTTATTACGGGCCTATAAAACGGGCGAAGGCTGTGATGTTGATGTTTCGCTTTTTGATACGGCTTTGCACCAACTCTCTTATCCTGGCACTTGGTATTTAAACAATGAAACTGTGACGGGCCGCCAGCCCCGAGGGGGGCATCCTTCAATTGTTCCTAGTCAGCTTATGGAAGCCAAAGATGGCTGGATAATGTTTTGTTGTCAGACCCAAAAATTTTGGGAACGTTTAGCTCAAACTATGGGGCATGCTGAATGGATAACAGATGCTCGTTTCATCAAAGTTGAAGACCGCCTCAAAAACCGAGCGGTTTTACAAGACATATTGGAAACTGTTTTAAAACAGCAAACAGTTGAGCAGTGGATGGAAAATTTTTCGGGTTATGTGCCTGCCGCGCCTGTCTTTGATATAGCGCAAGCTTTGGATAATCCATATGTTGCGGAAGTTGAGATGGTCTATGAAACTGATCATCCGGAGATGAAAGATAGAAAAATTCGGCTCCTATCCTCACCTTATAAGTTTAATGGGGAGCGCTTAAAGGGCGGCATTGCGCCCCGTCTTGGTGCGGATACAGATAATATTCTTGGGGCATAAAATTATAATGATGACACATAGATTGGACAAATAAGTGGCTATACAAACACTCAACCCTGCAACAGGTGAAGTTGTGAAAACATTTGAACCTCACGATGACGCATTCGTAGAGGCGGCCCTTGTAAGCGCGGACCAAGCCCAGAAAGACATTGCGAGGTGGTCATTTGCCCAGCGTAAAAAGTGCATGAAAGTCATGGCCTCTATATTGGAAAATGAAGCTGAAGACCTCGCAAAAATTATCACCTTAGAAATGGGAAAGCCTTACAAGCAGGCGATAGGTGAGGTCAGAAAATGCGCGTGGGTGTGTGAGTATTATGCCGAAAATGCGGAAGCGCATCTCGAAAAAGAACATATCAAAAGTGATGCAAAAACGTCCTATCGTGCCTTTTTTCCGTTGGGTGTTATTATGGCGATCATGCCTTGGAATTTCCCATTTTGGCAAGTTTTCCGTTTCGCAGCCCCAGCACTTATGGCGGGAAATACAAGTATTCTCAAACATGCGTCAAATGTTCCGCAATGCGCTTTAGCTATAGAGAGTATATTTGCTCGCGCGGGTTTTCCAAAAGGGTCTCTGGTAACAGTTCTTATTGGAGGTAGCCGTGTTGAACGTCTCTTGCGTGATAAGAGAATTGTCGCGGCAACACTCACAGGTTCCGAACCGGCCGGTGCCTCAGTAGCCGCTATTTGCGGGTCTGAAATTAAGCCTACCGTATTAGAGCTTGGCGGCGCCGATGCCTTTATTATCATGCCCAGCGCAGATATCGATAAGGCCATTGAGATAGGTTGCAAAGCCCGGCTACAGAACAATGGCCAAAGCTGTATCGCAGCAAAAAGGTTTTTTGTTCATTCGTCTATTTATGACGAGGTCAAAGCGAAATTTGTCGCGCGGTTCAAGGCTTTGAAAGTCGGAGACCCGATGCTTGATGATACAGATATTGGACCTTTGGTAAATGAAGATAGTTTCAATGAAATCATAAACCAGGTTACCTCTGCCGTGAAAGCAGGGGCGACACGCGTATATGGAGCTGAGCCTATAGAGAGGGAAGGGTTTTATTTTCAGCCCGGAATTTTGGAAGATATTCCGCCGAGCTCTAAAGCGTATCATGAAGAGATATTCGGCCCCGTCATGTTGATGTTCAAAGTGGAGACACTTGATGAAGCCATTGCCATCGCCAATGAGTCGCCATTTGGTTTGGGGTCCGTGATTTGGACACAAGATAAAGCTGAACAAGAGAAAGCGATAACGCATTTGCAAGCCGGCGCGACGTTCGTGAACTCTATGACAGCGTCAGACCCGCGGCTGCCTTTTGGCGGCATAAAAAAGTCAGGATATGGGCGTGAATTAGCAGAAGAGGGTGTTCGGACTTGGAGCAATGTCAAAACGGTTTGCATAGATTGAGCGAGAGGTAGAACACGGTGAAAATAAAAGCTCTTATAGCATCGGAAGCGGAAAACAGTTTCACCTATTCAGACGTTGAAATTGATACCCCTAAGCCTGACGAAATCTTGGTCAAAATAGAAGCGGTTGGTTTATGTCACACGGATATATTAGCCCGCCAAGGTCTATTTCAACTTGGCGGCGACGCCGTGCTTGGCCATGAAGGAGCTGGGATTGTCGAGCAAATCGGTGAGCACGTCACCAAAGTTAAAGTAGGTGATCGAGTTGGCATTTCTTTCCGGTCCTGCGGCGAATGCCCCAAATGTGAGTCCCAGCTCGCCGCATATTGTCAGGAATTTGTTCCCCTGAATATTATAGGCAGCCGGCCGGATGGGTCGAGCACACTTAAGACGAGCCAGCAGGATTTAAAGTCTAATTTTTTTGGTCAATCCAGTTTTGCGACTCATGCTTTGACCTATGAAACCAATGTTGTTGCCTTGCCTGACGATTTGCCATTTGAGGTCGCCGCGCCATTAGGGTGCGGGGTCCAGACTGGGGCCGGCACAGTTTTAATCAATCTGAAATGCGAAGCGGGGTCCTCTTTGATTGTGACAGGTTGCGGCGTTGTCGGATTAAGCGCCGTGATGGCTGGTAAAATCAACGGTTGTCAGACTATTATTGCGATTGAGCCGCATGCAGCGCGGCGCGAAATGGCTCTGGAGGTCGGCGCAACCCATGCCATTGATCCATATGAACATAAAGATTTTGAGGCCGCTATTCGCGCGATTGTTCCAAGCGGCGTCAACTATGCGGTTGACACAACAGGACGCCGCCAGACGCTGGATAACTTAACCCGCTGTTTTACCACGCAAGGGACATTGGCCATGGTGGGTATGACCAATCCAGAGGATGATTTCACCTGCACCGGCATGCAGTTTCTGGCCTCCGGTCTCACGGTCAAAGGCATTATCGAAGGTGACAGTCATCCGGATAAATTCATTCCAGAATTAATTGGATATTATAAGGCCGGACAGCTCCCGATTGATAAGATGATTAAAACCTATCCGCTCAAAGACATCGACACAGCGGTTCATGAACATCATGTCGGCGAATGTATCAAAGCCGTTTTGATCCCATGATTTATAATTATAAATTGTCCGATATGTTGAATCTGCTAATAGGTGCGAAATGATCGAAACTTCTTTGCCCAACAATAGTAAGCGTCAAAAGTGGACGCCTTATCAGAAGTATATCATCTTTCTTCTGCTCACTGTTTATATGTTCAATTTCATAGATCGGCAGATTATCGCAATTTTATCGCCGCTAATTAAAGATGACTTGGGTCTCTCAGACACGGAATTGGGCTTGCTCAAAGGGGTAGCCTTCGCTTTGTTTTATGCTATTTTTGGATTTCCAATCGCCAAATGGGCTGACAAGGGAAACCGGGCTGGCATTATCTCTCTGGCTGTGACTTTCTGGAGCGGCATGACCATTTTGTGCGGCATGTCTCAAAATTTTATACAATTATTACTTGCGCGTATGGGCGTGGGAGTGGGGGAGGCTGGATGTAGCCCGCCAGCGCATTCACTTATTTCCGATTATTTCCCGCGTGAGCAACGCGCAACTGTCCTGGGCCTATATTCCCTTGGAATTTCTTTTGGGTCCTTGTTTGGTATTTTACTGGGGGGTCTGATTGCAGATAAATTTGGTTGGCGCTGGGCTTTTATTATCGTTGGTACTCCTGGTATTCTCCTCGGTCTGATCGTAAAATTGACATTGAAGGAACCTGAACGCGGAGCGATGGAAACACCCGAGGTTAGGGCTGCAATGTTGAGGGCTAAAGAGTCGGGAGCCGTCAAGGCTGCTCCATCTCTTTCGGATGCACTTGCGATTATGTGGAAGATAAAGAGCTACAGAATTTTAACGCTAAGCGCAGGTTTAACAGCCTTTTGCGGATATGCACTTGGCCTGTGGATTGTAGACTTTCTTGTGCGATCACATGAGCTGTCCTACGCAGAACTGACGTTGCCTTTAGCTTTATCAATCGGTGTTGGCGGAGGAATTGGAACGTTATGCGGCGGCTTTATCACGGACTTTTTTGGGAATAAGGATGACGCGTCTTATTTCACAATCCCTGCCTATGGGCATCTCATTTCAGTCCCTCTGTTTCTTTTGGCTATCTGGACAGGCTCTCCTTACTTTTGTCTCGGGGTCTTCTTTTTTGTCTTTCTTTTACACGCATCTGTTGCGGGGCCATATTACGGATTAGTGCAAAACCTTGCACCACTGCACATGAGAGCTTTTGCGTCAGCACTTTTCTTTTTTGTTCTAAGTATTCTAGGCGTAGGGTTTGGGCCGTTTGTGGTTGGCGTTTTTTCAGATTTACTCGCGCCAGCTTTAGGCGAGGCGGACGCGCTTAGATGGACACTGACTGGCCTTGCGCCGGTATGGGTTTTGGCCTCAGTCATCATGTTGTGGGGGCGTAAAGCATTAAGAGCTGATTTGGCCGAGATCGTGCTTAAAACCAACCAGGACACTGTACAGGCTTTTTAAGCCTCCTTGTCTTTGAACGAAGTGACGGCCTGCGTGCATCCGCTACACAGCCCCATCATTTCTACTAGGGCATCTTTGGTGTAGAAATCCGTATAGTAAAAGGAAGTCTGGCCTATCAACACCGCCAGCAGACTCATTCCAGTGGGGTAGATTAAAAGGTAACTATGCTCGACACACTCATCAGAGGTGGAAAAATTTATGACGGCCTTGGCGGTAAACCATATACTGGTGATGTCGGCATAAAGGATGGGAAAATCGTCGAATTGGGGCAAGCAATTTCAACGGCTTCGAAGAAGACCATCGATGCGGACGGGGCTATCGTTACGCCAGGCTTTGTGGATGTTCATACGCATTATGACGGTCAAGTCAGTTGGGATGACAAAATGGATCCCTCTTTTAGTCATGGCGTGACGAGTATCGTGATGGGTAATTGCGGGGTAGGGTTTGCACCTGTTCCGCCCGGCGGTGAGAAAGAACTTATCGAGGTCATGGAAGGCGTCGAGGATATTCCCGGAACGGCTCTTTATGAAGGAATTCCATGGGGGGCTTGGGAAACTTTTCCAGAGTATCTCGATCATATCGATAGCCGTGAGTACACCCTTGATATTGGTACACAAATCGCCCACGGCGCCGTGCGAAATTACGTCATGGGTGAACGGGGTCGCGAAAACGAACCGGCTACGGACGCAGATTTAAACAAAATGAAGGAAATCGTCGCGGATGCCTTGCAGTCGGGCGCATTGGGCTTTTCGACGTCACGCACCATTGGCCACCGCGATATAAGAGGGCGTATTATTCCTGGTACCCACGCTGCAGAAGAAGAAATGATGGCCTTTGCAGACGTAATTAAAGATGCGGGAAAGGGGGTTTTCGAATTAATCCCCGCTGGCACCATTGGCGATCTTGAGCATATGGGCGGGGAACAAACGACCTATCAAGAAGAGATTGAGTTGCTTGCTAAAGTCTCGCGCCGGGCAAATTGTCCTGTCACTTTTACGCTGGTTCAAAATATGGATGACATCGACCTTTGGAAAGATGTTTTAAAAACCGTTGAGAAATTTAATAGGTCCGGCACGCGATTGCATCCGCAAGTGGCCTCCCGGCCTATCGGTGTTGTGACCAGCCTGCTGAGCTATCACATGTTTCAGCGCCGAGAGACTTATCTCAAAATGGCGCATTTGCCCTTTGAAGAAATTCTTGCTGAAATGCGTAAACCTGAGGTCCGTAAAGCTATTCTTGCCGACGAAGACGTGCCGCATGAATATCAGGGGTCAATGACCGCAGGCGTACATTTATTACTGCAAGGCGCATTTCGACGTCTCTATGAAATCGAACACCCTGTCGATTATGAACCAACCGCAGATAAGTGTTTTGAGGCACGGGCCGTGAAGGCAGGTCAAACGCAGCAAGAGTTTATGTACGACTTCCTCACGGGTGGTGATGGCCGCCGCTTTGCAATCGTATTGGGCAGCAATTATTATGAAAATAAATCTGACTGCACGCATGAAATGATCATGAATAAGCATACCGTTACAGGGCTCAGCGATGCCGGCGCACATGTGAATATGATCTTCGATGGAGTAGCGGCAACCTATCAAATGATTCACTGGGCACGCGATCGAAAACGCGGGCCATTAATTCCGCTGGAGCACCTCGTTTTTAAGCAAAGCTATAATAATGCTAATCTTTATGGTCTGACAGACCGAGGTTCGATAGAACTTGGTAAGCGCGCCGATATCAACGTCATTGATCATGACCGTTTGAATTTGGGTGAACTCAAGGTACACAATGATCTGCCGGCCGGTGGAAACCGAATTTTACAGCCATCGATTGGCTATATCGCGACTTTGGTAAATGGCGTACAAACGCGTTCAAATGACATGGATATGGGTGCGCGTCCGGGTCGATTAATTCGGGGTTAAATGGGTTTAAAACAAAGGTAAATACTATGAATATGCATCAAGACTTCAACATGATAATCGACGGCAAAACTATTGCTGGTGCCTCTGAATTCGATGTTTTTAATCCTGCGACAGGCGAAGCTTTTGCTAAGGCGCCTGAGTGTAGCGAGGCTCAACTTGATGAAGCTGTTGCGTCTGCCAGACGTGCATTTCCAGAGTGGAAGAAGTTGTCATATGATGAGCGTGCAGAATATCTGAATAAAATGGGTCAAATTTTGATTGATAATGCGGCCGAGATGGCGCGCTTATTTACGCTTGAACAAGGTCGTCCTATCGGTTTTGCGCAGGTTGAAATTACAGGGGCTGGCGAATGGTTCCAGTCTATTGCGAAGATGCGGCCAGAAGTAGATGTTCATGAAGATTCAGACACTCAGCTGATTGAAGTACATCATGTTCCCTTAGGTGTCATTTGTGCGATAGCACCTTGGAATTTTCCAGTGTCTTTGGCCGTATGGAAAATTGCGCCAGCCCTCTTAACGGGAAATACGATGGTTCTTAAACCCTCGCCCTTTACGCCGCTCTGTACTCTGAAAATGGGTGAGATGTTTGCAGATATCCTGCCTGCAGGTGTGCTTAATATTATTACAGGCGGAGATAATCTTGGGCCTTGGATGACCTCTCACCCGGGCTTTGATAAAATTTCATTCACGGGCTCAACGGCGACAGGCAAACGTGTCATGGAAAGCGCATCTAAAGATTTAAAACGGCTTACACTAGAACTTGGCGGAAATGACGCCGCGATTGTCATGCCAGATGTTGATCTTGATGATGTCGCGCAAAAAATATTCTTCGGGTCTTTTTTCAACACGGCCCAAATTTGCGTGGCAACAAAGAGACTTTATGTCCACGAAGATATTTATGATGGTCTGCGTGACCGCCTTATAGCAATTGCAAAAGCGACCAAAATTGGCGACGGGACAGAACAAGGCACAGATATGGGGCCAATCCAGAATAAGCGCCAATATGACCGTGTTCAAGACCTACTCAGTGATGCTAAAAAAACAGACCTTACAGTTATTGAGTGTTCTGATTTACCAGATGGTGAAGGCTACTTCATTCCTATCACAATTGTTGACAATCCACCTGAGCAAGCCCGCGTCGTTCAGGAGGAAGCTTTCGGGCCTATTTTACCGATGCTTAAATTTACCGAAGTTGATGATGTTATTGCGCGTTCCAATGCGTCTGATTATGGTCTCGCCGGTGCAGTTTGGTCCAAAGATACGGACAAAGCGATGGAGATTGCGCGCCAGATGGAAACGGGTGTTGTGTGGATTAATCATAATTTGAATATGTCACCAGGCGTGCCTTTTGCAGGCCACAAACAATCAGGCTTTGGTGTTGAAAATGGAATGGAAGGGCTGCTTGAATATACAACTCCGCAGTCTATCTATCTTGCGCGCGGGTAGTGAAAACCTGGCCATCGCCTTGGAAATTTAAATTTAATGAAAAATTATCTTAAGGGAAAATCTATCATCATTACTGGTGCGGCAAGCGGCTTTGGGCAGCTTGTTGCGCAAAAAACGGCTGAAATGGGGGCTAATGTAACCGCCGCTGATATCAATGCGGATGGTTTGGCTGAAACGGTTGCTTCCGTGAAAGATAAAGATGGGAAAGTGCAAAGCGTTATCGCGGATGTCACTAAATTCGGTGATATGCAGACTGTCGCCGCTAAGGCAATTGAAGCCTATGGGGCCGTCGACATCATCCTAAATAATGCGGGCACCATGCCGCTTGCCTTTTATGCAGACCATGAGGCCGCCATTGAGCAATGGCATAAATGCGTTGATATAAATTTTAAGGGTGTGGTGAACGGCATTGCCTGCGTTTACGATCATATGATGGGGCGAGAAGAAGGCCATGTAATTAATCTGTCTTCCATATTTGGAAATTTTCCAGTAGCAGGATCTAATGTTTACGGCGCCACGAAAGTTGCCGTAACCTTCTTGTCTGAGTCGCTTCGCGTTGAAGCCGCTGGGAAGATAAAAGTCACTGTAATTAAACCCACGGGGGTTATGAATACCGGATTGTTCCACAGTATGGTGAACCCAGCTGCAGCAGTCGGAATTGTCGGTCATAATGGCGCTAATCAGCAGGCCATTATGGACAAATTAATGAGCGGGACGGCTGAACCAGATCACCTAAACCCAGACAGCTCGAAATATGTGGCACTAGATGCTGGCTATGTTGCAGATCAAATCGTTTATGCGATGAACCAACCCAAAGGCGTATCTGTGAGTGATATTACAGTCCGCGCCACTGGGGATCAGTATATCCTATAGCCTGAGACAATGTTCTTTATTTATATAAAGACTGATTGGGCCCGTAGAGGGAGATGAAGTATGACACCTGTTGAAACGCTTAAAACCATTTATGGTCACGTCCGGGCTGGAGAATGGGATTTGGTTAATCAATATTTAGCGGAAGACTTTATCGCTTATGAGCCTGAAACACTTCCTTTTGGTGGAGAGTGGAGCGGAGATAACGTGTTTAAGCGTCTGTTCGCCGCTGTTATGGGTAGTTTCGAGGACCCTAAGGTAGACCCGATTGATATGAGCTGCGGGGATGAATGGGTCTCTTACGCGCTGCATCTATCTGGAACGTCTAAAGCGACCGGTAAGCGTTCGACATATCGCGTCATTGAACATGGACGTGTGGTGGATGGCAAATTGACTGAGTTGCATCTTCATTATTTTGATACGGGCAAAATGTTGAAAGATATTAAGGGTGAGCTATGAGCGAGTTTAAAAAAATAGTTGCTTTAGGTGGATCAGGTGATCAAGGTATCCCGCTGATACGTGAACTAAAGGCCAAAGACTTCGATGTTACAGCCGGCGTAAGACGAGCAGACGCGATGAAGGCGACACCTTTCCCCAACATAAAAACGGTTCATGCAGATATCATGGATGTTGAGACACTGAAACTTGCCTTTCAGGGTCAGGATGCGCTTATTACACATTTGCCATTTGAACATGACCGGACAAGAGCCAAAACATATGGACGTAATATTGCGCAGGCCGCTAAAGACGCTGGCTTAAAGAAAATTGTCTTTAATACGAGTTGCTATGGCGCAAAACAGGAACTCGGTATCACGGGGCATGACGGTCGGCGAGATATTAAATCCGCGATTGCTGGCAGCGGCGTACCCTATGTCTTTATCGAACCTGTTGTCTTCATGAACAATATGATCGCGCCTTGGTGTAAGCCATCGCTCGTCAAACATAACCTCTTTGCTTATCCGGCTAAACCAGATTTGAAAATTAGTTTCATTAGTCTTGATGATGTTGCGCGCCTGATGGTTGCTGCACTCCAGAACCCTGACGCGAATAATCAGAGTTTTATTGTGGGCGGACCAGAAGCGTTAACGGGAGCTGAGGTTGCGAAAGTCCTCAGCCAAGCGGCGGGCAGGGACATTCAGTTCAAAAGTCTGTCCCCGACAGAGTTTGCTGAAAACATCTCTGAATTGGTCACAGGCTCGCGAAACATCCCGGAAGGCAGTGTTTATGAAGGTATGGCGAGGTTTTATAGTTTTTATAATGACCAGCCTCAGTCGCCGCTTGAGGTGGATGCTGAGACATTCCTGCCTCAGCTACCTGTTACCTTAACCTCGTTTTCAGATTGGGCCCATGCACAAGATTGGTCGGCCTAAACTGTTTGCCCGGTAAGGGGCATATTGATGATGGCTGAAATTTGTTTGTGGAACTCGTGCAGCGCGATTTCATTGGCACCAATGATGATATCATGATTTTCAGGTGCTGTTACGAGATTGGCATAGCCATTTGAGGCTACCCGGTAATCCTCGTCGACAACGACTCTTGCTGTCAGATCATATGTCGTTTCGCACATCTCGCGATGACTGTCACTTTCAATCCCAAACGGGGCATAGACGGCGAAGTGACAACGGGTTTTGCCAACTCCATCCGGGAAAAGACGGAATACTTGTGTGAAGAACTCACCGGGGTTTATGGCACCAAAGTAAATTACAGTGTTTGGAAATAGAAAATGGACACCGCTATAGATGATTTCCGGCCATTCAGATTCCGGTTTGTCCACAAGTTCACCCACAAAAAATTTTGGAAACTGTACGCGGTGGTGAGGGCCGAAGGCCTCATAAACGCATTTGTCATTGTAGTTGACTTTGGCAATGCTGGACTTGTGCAACGTCGAAAAATGATAGCTTTCGCCGTAAGTGTCGAGCGCAAATTTCCAGTTTGAATCTGCCTGTAAAATACCCTTCTTGACTCCCTCGGCTTGGTCGAGCTCTAAAAATTCTAAGCGTTCAGCAAAACTCCCAAGATGAACCCTTGCATCGATAGGGTCGCCATTAGGATTGGCCCGTACAAATATGAGTCCGAGATATTCTGTGCAAGGTACTTCAATCAAATCGCGTGAGCCGATTTCACATCCTGCAAACCCTTCCTTGCCAGGCTGACCCATTAACTGACCGCTTGTGGTAAATGTCCAAGCGTGAAAGGGACAGCTCACGGTCTTTGAATTCCCTGACCATGGCTCCACGTCTTCAATCAGTTTGGCGCCGCGATGGGTACACATATTTAAGAAGGCCCGAACAATACCGTCTTTACCGCGCATAACGAGAATAGATGGTCCGGCCGCATCAAATAGTAGCATATCTCCTGGGTTTCTAACATCGCCCGAAAGGCCGGCCACGAGAGGTTGATTTAAAAAAATATGTTCTTTTTCGGCCTCGAAACGCGTTTCGGATGTGTAGACTGATTGATTCAAAACTAAGGGGCCCGTAGCCATAGGGGTCCCGTTTTTAATCACGTCAACTTGCTGTCGTAGTGACTTTCGAGCGAATTCCGCGCGCTTGGCTTTTAATCCAGCTGTAGGCTTTGTGTTTTGCATCTGTTTCATGTCAAATCCTTCTAAAAGTCAGCGGTTGCCTTACCTTCTGCATTAAAAACCGGCCCTTCTTTAGCAATAGAAAATTTTCTGGCACTCGCACCAAGGACCCCATATGCCCCCACAATATTGCTGATGGCGGCAAAATTTTCACCCGCGAAGTGATTTTCGAGAGCCGATTTGTCTTCCCATTCTTCAAAGACGAGGATTTGATTGTCCATAAAGCTGTCAGCGGCCCAATCATATCGTAGGCAGCCTTGTTGTTTGTGAACGCGTGGAAGCCAATCTTGGAGTAAGTCGAGAAATCCTTGCCGACGCTCGGGCTGAATTTCGATAATTGCGTTAATGATAATTTTCACTTTATTGTACCTATTTTCTGAATAATACGATGCGGCGAGTTTGTGGAATCCATCGTAATTGTGAACCTAGTGCTTACAATAGTGCATGACTGATATTGTCGGCACATTTGAAGTTATACCCTGTTTTATATAGCTCACTGACTTAGGCTCCACTAGGGGAAACACTAGGAAAAATAAGAGCTTTAAAGCTACTCAACCTCATATAGTTTCCTCTTAAACGAGGAGAGCGTATAATAGAAAAACAGGGGTGTTTATCTAGTGAAGTGAAGCAGGGTGCGGTTCTACAGCTTTTATAATGAGCAGGAAAAATCACTTCTCGAAATTGATCCGTCTAGTTTTTTTGAGCAAACTCCCTGTCAAGCTAACGCCATTTAAAGATTGGGCCTCGGGCTATGATTGGGACGAGCTTGCTAAATAAAATCAAGCGGGAGTATTAAGAGTTGGGCAAAGAAAAAGACAGCTTAACTTTACTTGATGCCGCGGTGCAGCAATCTCCTTATCACGCCTATAAAACCCTTAGGGGTAAGCATCCTGTTCATCTGGATCCCGCAACGGGGTTTTACATTATTAGCAGGTTTGAAGATGTAAAAACGATTTTGAAAAATCCTGATATCTTTGGCAATAGCCCCATGATGGAAAGCACATTAGTGGCTAAAAACTTAAGAAAACGCCAAAGAGATAATGAAATATATAAGGTAAAAGGCTGGGTGCCGGGCCTGTCTTTACCCTTCCGAGATGAACCCGAACATAAGCAAATGAGAGCTGTGTTTGATAAGGCCTTCCGTCATAGCCGTGTTATGGAAATGGACGGGTTTATTCAAAGCTGCTCAGAAACCCTGTTTGACGGTTTTATAGATAAGGGCGCATGTGATTGGGTCCGTGAATTTGCGATTCCTCTTCCGCTTATTGTTATTTGTCATCAAATGGGCGCGCCCGAAGAAGATATTTGGCAGATCAAAGACTGGACGGAAGCCTTCTTTCACCGCATTGGCATGATGCAGCCTGAAGATGAAAATCTTGCCTCCCTTGATAAAATTATCGAGGCGCAACATTATTTTCAGCCGATGTTTGAGCGCCTGCGCGAGAAACCCAATGACAGCTTTTTAAGCGATCTCGTGAACACTGTTATTGAGGCTTGGGGCCGCCCGCTCACGGATAATGAACTTCATGCCTCCATGATGACTGACACTTTCGTTGGCGGGAGCGAGACAACAACGAATGCCCTTGGCGCGGGTGTTATGCTGCTGCTCGAAAACCCCAATATTTGGGCGCAATTAAAGTCTGACCCTGAAAATTATTTACCGACTTTTATCGAAGAAGTCGTCAGGCTCGAATCTCCCGTCCAAGGACAATATCGCTTTGTTAGGCAAGACACTGAAATCGCAGGTACGTCGCTGGAAAAAGGCGCGACTCTTATTATTCGGTACGGCGCAGCTAATCGTGATGATCAAAACTTTGAGAACCCTGAGGCGATTGACCTAGATCGGCCTAGAGCCGCGGCGCATCTTGGGTTTGGTATGGGGAACCATCATTGCCTCGGCGCTACATTAGCGCGCAGAGAGCTTTATTGGGGGTTTAAAACGCTGACCGACCGGATTGCCTCAATGCGCCCCGCCGCAGGTCAAGAGGACTATGAGTTTCATCCTCATTATCTGTTTAGGTCGCTTAAAAGCTTGAAGATAGAGTTCAAGAAAGAACTTTGATGGTGAGTGCACAATCTGCACGGCTAGTTGAGCTCAGAGCTCGATTGGTTTTAATGCTATATTTAGGAGGACAACAAAATGCCTAATTCAGGTGGATGCCTGTGCGGACAGGTAAGCTATAGTGTTGAGGGTGAGCCCGTGATGAACTTTTTATGTCACTGCAAAAATTGCCAGAAACAAAGCGGGTCAGCATTTTCAATCAATTTGGTCTATCCTAAGTCTCAATTTATGCACGAGGGGCCTATTTCATCCTATGCTGATACTAGCAAATCAGGCAGCCCAGTTTTTCGTCATTTTTGTACGAATTGCGGCTCGCCAATATTCTCGCTTGTCCCAACACTTCCTGATATTGTTGTTCTAAAAGTTGGTACAATTGACGATAATTCATCCTACGTCCCGGCGGCGGAAATCTGGTGTGCTAGCCAGCAGAATTGGGTGAGCTTCGAAAAAGATTATCCAAAGTTTCCCGAAAACCCACCATTGTAATATAAGCCATATTCCCAAAACGCCTTAGCTGGCGATTTGCTATTATAGAGGCTGAAATATCAATGACTTGCGTTGCTGTTGAAGTCGTTATGTCATCACGTTTTTAGAGTGAAAAACTTAGCCAAAATACACCCTGTGCTTACTATGTGCGAACTGCCCGCCACAACAGCAAGGTATGCGCACTTGGCAATCGACCCGTTGAAACGAGCGAGTGAACTGGTTTCCCAACAAATTCAAACTGTTCATTGAACCTGGAAAGCTCTACGATGCCATGATCGCCGACGCGAAAGCAGAAGGATATAAAATCATCCCTGGCTGCCCTTATATTGAAGTGAAGTTTAAACGAAAACCAGAAGACCGCGCGGCGGTTGGGACTATATTATAATCGATTTCGTTGGCCTTTACTTGGGAGCCTTCTTAAGGGTCACACAAGGCTCGTAAAAACCGCAGAGTGAGTGGTAGAGCACGCAGTCTGCTGCTAAGCTGTCTCAACTTGAATTTCCCTGAAAAACAGGGAATTATTTTCAGATAACAATGAATTAAGTCATGGAATTCCACAAACAAACTTTATGCCTAATGTCTGCTTTTGGAAAAATTATAATCCCCTAGCACCTGTTGTTTCGTCAACTTTGAACCCGCCCAGAGTTAATGTCGGGCAGGGAAAGAGTTTGGAACGTTTCTACGCTACGCCCTTTTGTACGCCGACTCGCGCCGCCCTTATGACAGCGCGTGACCCGATTAAGCTTGGCACAGCGAATGATAGGCACAACCTATGGATAATATCGTATTTTTCGATTGTACCGTTTGAT
>CAZFWZ010000003.1:0-52219 GCA_964522765.1 uncultured Caulobacterales bacterium
GCCTACGCCGCCAGCGAGAACCGTGATGAGCGAAAGCGAATCGCACTTCACACTCATATATTCACTCGGCGTGAGCGTACCAAAAAAACACAGCAAAAGCGTTCCCGCAAGACCCAGTCCAAATCCTTCTGAAGCGCGCGCCGCTTCGGGTCCCCGAATAAGCCAATTAAGCGCCATATACGCACAAATAACGGCGACGAAAATATAAACTTCTGTGCCAATTGCCATCGATAGAGCCGCCGCAGCTCCGGCGATAAAATGCGTTCTAAAACGGGATTTGGGATCTAGACCGCCGGCCAGTGCGAGCGCCAAAAGACCGGTTTGGATATTGTGATGATCAATGGCGCCAGGCTCAAAGCGATAATAACGAATGACAAAAAATGCGAGCAGGACCAATGTAAACGCCATTGCCGTTTTACGGTCTGCCGTGCGGGTTTTTGGCGATGAGACATCAGCATAATATGTGCTGCCTTTCGTAATCGCAAAAATAAGCACAAGCGCCGTAAGCGGCGGCCATATAGATGAGGCCAGCATCAAGGCGGCCTCTTGGTCCATAAAGAGGCTAAATATATGTGTCAGGAAAATCAGCGGTACATCAACAAGGCGCGACCAATGCATATCCGTGCCCGCGCCAGAAAACCCAAGGCGTAATTGATCTGTATTAAACCAGCTTTGGCCCTGCAAATAATCACGTATTTGCACAAAACGCATGACATCATCGCCATCCGTTCCAATCTGGCCAAATTGGCCCATAAAAATAGCACGAATAAAAATGGCGGCTATCATCGCCAAAGCCGCCCAAAGAACGGGATGTTTTATATCAGACAGCTTTATCGGAACATGGCCAGCCGCATTGTCATCCGACGAGTTTGGAGAGGAAGGTGTCGACATAACAGCAGGCTCATCAATTATTTCAATTACCGTATTTTCGGCGTTTTATTTGGGGAACCTTAACCTTAATTGATTAAGACCCCCTAAAGTAGCGGCGAAATATCAACAATAGATATAGACCGATTACGCAAGCTTAGTGGAATTAAGGCGGGACTATGACGACAACAAATTTCGGGGATTTAAACATTGCGGTTCTACTGCCGTGTTATAATGAAGGCCAAGCTATCGCTAAAGTCGTTCTGGACTTTCGCCGCGCTCTGCCTGGCACTCGCATTTACGTCTATGATAATAATTCATCAGATAACACAGCCGAACAAGCCGCGCGCGCGGGCGCAACTGTTGTGCCCTCTCGCCGCCAAGGCAAGGGTAATGTTGTACGCCAAATGTTCGCCGATATTGACGCAGATGTTTACATCATGGCGGACGGGGACGGCACGTATGACAGCACTATGGCGCCGCAATTAATTCAAACGCTTCTGGATGAACGCGTTGATATGGTGGTTGGCACGCGCAAAGACGTCACAATTGATGCGGGCCGTAAAGGTCATGCCTTTGGCAATGCAATTTTCAATAAAGTCTACCAAAGTGTATTTGGAAATGACTTTACAGATATTTTCTCTGGCTACCGCGTCTTTACGCGCCGCTATGCAAAAAGCTTTCCGGCCATGTCGCCCGGGTTTGAAATTGAGACCGAAATGTCAGTACATGCGTCTGTACTACGCTTACCTGTTATCGAAGTTCCGACAGAATACGGCGTGCGCGAAGAAGGTTCAGAGAGCAAGCTTAATACATTCGGCGACGGATTTAAAATCCTACGCATGATTGCGACGCTGATGAAAGAAACGCGGCCATTTGCGTTCTTCACCTTGATTTCAACCACTCTGATGACAGGGTCTTTTATTTTTGCAGCACCTGTTCTTATTGAGTATTTTCAAACAGGTCTCGTGGAACGCATGCCAACTTGGGTACTCGCCATGACCCTAATGCTGGGTTCGCTTATGGTATTTATGGCCGGCGTTGTCCTCGATAGCGTAGCCCGAGGCCGCGCCGAACAAAAACGTATCCACTATCTCTCCATCGCGCCAAGCCGCGGGGAGCAGCACATTGCTGACGCGCCTCGCTTGCGCGAACGCAGAGGCGCCATTTTAGAAGACGGCTCAGCCAATGAACGCGGAAATGATAACCGCAGCGCATATTCCGTACAGGTCGGAGGCCGAAAATGAACCGCGAGACAACCAATAAAATACGCTTCATATTAGAAGATATTTTGCCCGCCTTCATTCGCGATAGCGGCGCGTTTAAAACGCTTGCCCGTTTTGTGTGGGGACAACATATTATTGATTTGGCGAAATTTCGCGAACGCGCACCTTTTCTGACCGATCAAGAATATGAAGACCTTTATAAAAAGCACCCTCGCGTACATGAAGGGTCTGATAATTCGCAGGCCTGTATGGACCGTATCGCCAAAGATGTGCTGGGCACCTCAGTTGTGGATATTGGCTGCGGCACAGGCTTTATGCTCGATAAAATTCGCGAAAAACGGCCAGAGCTTACGCGCATCTGCGGCGTAGATTTCGCCATTGATGACGCTGATGCCCTGCCCGGAATTGAATATGTCGCGGCCAAGGTCGAAGACCTGCCCTTTAAAGACGGCGAGTTTGACACGGTGATTTGCACCCATGTCATTGAGCATGTTCTCGATTACCGCGCCGCCATTGCAGAGCTGCGCCGTATCACGAAAAAGCGCCTAATTATTGTTGTCCCGCGAGAGCGTGAATATCGCTACACGTTTAATCCGCATTTTAACTTCTTCCCTTATACGCATAGTTTTCTACGCGCTATGCAGCCCGTGCCGCCTAGCTACCAGATTGAAGACATCAAGCGCGATATTTATTACTGCGAAGATATGATTGATGGCGTGGAAGTCGAGTTTCTGCACGCGGCAGAATAATCCAATCTTAAGCGGCGCTATTCACAAATAACGCTTTTATATTTTCAACGACCTATGATGCGTGCCTTAAGATTTGGGCCTAAAAGCTTAGAAAATGGCTTGCGAAAAAACCCTAGCCTGGGCGGCGCAGACTATGGTGGAAAATATCAATATCGGGCCAGCCGCCAAGGTCGAGCTTGGCGCGGGTCGGCAAGAATTCAAAACATCCGTTCGCGATATCCATGCGGTCTTCACGGTAAAGGCGTGCCATCAAAATTGATTTAAGCTGATGTAGATAAAGAACATCTGAAGCCGCGTAAGCGAGCTGCGCTTCGGTCAGCTCATCCGCTGCCCAGTCACTGCTTTGTTGCTGCTTGGATAAATCCACACCGAGAAGCTCGCGGCAAATGTCTTTGAGGCCGTGGCGGTCCGTATAAGTCCGCACGAGGCCGCTGGCGATTTTTGTACAAAACACAGGGCCGAGCGTAATGCCCAAATCCCGCATTAAGATCGCAACATCAAAACGCGCGAAATGATAGATGGTCTCTATCTTAGGATTACCAAGCATGGCTTTGAGGTTCGGGCAATCATAGCTGCTGCGGTCCATCTGCACGATATGCGCATTTCCGTCGCCAGAGGAGAGCTGCACCAAACACAGCTTATCACGCACCATAGACAGCCCCTGCGTCTCAGTATCCACCGCAATGGAATTGCCTAAATCCAAATCAGCAGGAATGTCGTGTTTATGGAGTGTTATGGTCATGGCGGTCATCTCTCAAAGTTCGCCTGACTTATAACGCGCGGCTGATAAACATAAAGGGAAAAACATAAAGGCGAAAGTGGACGGACCCATGAGCAGCATTAGTTTGTTAAGCTTGTTTACAATAGTAGCCTGCTGTTCAGACGTTAATGTTCTATAAAATCGGTTGGTGCAAACCCATATCCCAATAGCATCAGGGAATTTACAAATCCATTCAAACGTCCCTATCGTTTTTGATTGAAGGCCTGCCCAAGGCGATTTTGAAATCTCCACAAGATGAGCTTGCGCGCGGCGCAACCTTGGTTTTGGCTCCGCCGGACAGAGAGAGGCTACGCGAGGCATTAAAAGCTAGTAATATTTTGCATGATGAACGCGCCGAAGGTTTTCGGTTTTCAGTTCACGCCTATACGAGTTCATCAGATTTAGATGTTTTGCGGCAAGCCATAATGCATTCATAATCAGCTCAACTAAAACCGTTCATGTGATTTAGAGTTCGCTTAAAAGCGTTTTCAAAGTAGGGCGCGCGCTAGAGAACCAATTCGTTATCGGTTTTGAGCTAAACAGCGCTATTTGTGCGAACCGCTGATGTTTCGTCCATAACACCCCAAAATTTCAATTTCTCTATGAGGTTATTGATAGATAATGGTTTGGAGAGGTAATCATCCATATCATTTTCAAGACAGATATTTTGATCCTGTTTCATGGCATGAGCCGTGACGGCAATAATAGGCGTTCTTGGCAAGTCGTTTTTACCTTCGAGCTGGCGAATAGCCGCTGTGGCTTCATAACCGTTCATCTCGGGCATGGAGATATCCATTAGAATAATTTTTGGAGATAGCAGTTTCCACTTATCCACGGCAACACGGCCATTGGGAACTATTTTATAGCTGAGTCCCAAATCTTCCATGACAAATTTAACATACATCTGGTTCACATCATTATCTTCAGCAATTAAAACATCAACATGATCGGACGCTCTAGAAGATGTGGTTGCGTTGGGAGTCGCTGTTTTTTCATCTTGGGACTGTGCAGAGGTCATAGCCTTGCTGCATAAAACTTCACCAATCGTATTATGAAGCACAGACCCCCGTGCAGGTTTTGTTAAAAAAGCAGAAATCTGCAATGCGTCCATACGCGAACGCAGTTCGGAACGGTCAACAGAAGATAGCATTATAACCGGCATTTCAGCATGATCCGGGTGCGCTTTTAGCGCTTTAACAAAGTCCTCCCCATTGGACTCCGGCATTTGATAATCAACAATGATGAGGTCCAATTTGATATTTTTTTGCTTCGCCCTATCCAAAACGGCCATTCCCGTTGTAGCCGAAGGAACGGCAAGACATTGACAGTTCCAATGTGTGATCTGTTCTTTTAAAATATCCCGATTGACTTCATTATCATCAATCACCAAAATTTTAGAACCGGCTATATTTAAATGTTCTAACTTAGGCGTGATGATGTCGTCCCCAATAGGCAAGTTGATAGAAATCGTAAATGTTGAGCCCTCACCAGGGATGCTATCAACAGAGAGGTTACCGTCCATTAATTCAATGAGGTTTTGACTAATGGGAAGTCCCAGCCCTGTTCCGCCGTACTCGCGGGTTGTACTGCCATCGGCTTGACTGAATTTATCAAACACATGACTTAACTTGTCTGCGGGTATCCCAATACCTGTATCGACGACTTTTATAAGAAGATTAACCGTTTCGTTTTCCACCTCTCCACTGACATCGATAAGCACATGGCCTGTATGTGTAAATTTGACAGCATTGCCGACGATATTTGTTAAAATTTGCCGAATTCGTCCGACATCACCAAGATAAGTTGAGGGCAGATCCGGCTGTATACGCAAGAGCAAATCAACACCTGTTTCTGTAACCTTGGTGGATAGCAATGTTGTGACATCTTCGATACTGTCGCGCAAATGAAAGGGCGCATTGTCTAATTCCATTTGCCCGGCTTCAATTTTAGAAAAATCAAGGATGTCATTAATAATCGTTAGAAGGGCCTTCCCGGACCGGTTAATCACATTGACAAAATCCGTTTCCCTGGGGCCTAATTGACTATTTTGCAATAATTCTGCCATACCCATAATGCCGTTCATCGGCGTTCTAATCTCATGGCTCATATTTGCCAAAAACTCTGATTTTGATTTATCCGAGCTTACAGCACGAAGTTCGGCCTGCTTCAGCTCTGTGATATCCATCATCGAGCCCATAACTCTGATGGGTTTATTCTCAGAATTGAGAATAATTTCGCCCGTATTGTCAAACCAAACGATTTTATTGTCGCAAGGCCGAATGATACGGTACTGCAAGTGAAAAGACGTTCCTGTAACAATGGTTTTTTGTACTAAATTTTCTAAGATTCCAATATCATCAGGATGAACAATGGACATTAAATAATCATAGCCAATATCCGTATCGGGTAGAATTCCTGTCATCTCTTTCATGCGATTGGACCAGACAACTTTTTTTGTCTCTACATTTAAGTCCCACATTCCTAAACGGGACTGTGTCGCCGCTAATGCAGCGACAAGCGGATCCATTTCGTCACTATAAATGGACTGGAATATCGCCTCTAGCTGAGGCGTAATCGAGTTATCTCTAACGTATGAATTTGCCATCCCCACTCCCTACAATCAGACTGCAAGTGCTTGATTAATTTACAGTTAAAATACGGTATATATATTCTGCTAAAGTTGTAACTGGATTATCTGCTCTATAGGTTGAGCGTCTTAACCGTCTCAATTTTTACTTTATTTCGCCTAAGTTTAATCTCACAAATCTACTGCTTTGCCTGATTTTCGGCTGCACGCGCGCCTCAAACCCGCTAAGCCTTATCCATGCAAGATGACGCAGCCTATGATTTATTTACCGCACGGCCTGCGCTTAGCGCTGCGCCGCCGCCTATTTATCTGGCGGTCACAAGCACAGGAATATTTTGCCGTCCAGGCTGTCCGGCGCGGATGCCTAAGCGGGAAAATTGCGAATTTTATGACAGCATAGATAAAGCGCTGGCGGCGGGTTACCGCGCCTGCAAGCGCTGCCACCCCGCGCGCCTTCCGGGCGAGGCGAGTGATCTTGTTAAATCTCTTATCGCCTTAGTTGAAACGGCCTCAGAACATAAATGGAGAGAGCAAGATTTAAAGACGCGCGGCATTGACCCGTCCACCGCGAGGCGGCAATTTCAGGCGCGCTTTGGCATGAGCTTTAGCGCCTATGCCCGCGCCCGCCGTCTCGGCAGCGCCGCACAGGCCCGCACAAAAGGAGAGAGCGTTATGACCGCACAGCTTACCGCAGGTTACGAAAGCCCCTCTGGATTTCGTGACGCGTTTAAAGACACGTTTGGCGTTACGCCAAAGAACGCTGCGGCCCCGCCGCTGATGATTGATTGGCTCGATACCCCGCTTGGACCCATGGTCTGTGTGGGGGACGAGACTCATGTTTACCTGCTGGAATTTACCGACCGCGTGAAAATGGACAAACAGTTTGAAAAACTCGCCAAACGGCAGAAACGCGCCGTTGTACCGGGCAAGGCAGACGCGATTGATATGATGCGCGAGCAGCTCACGGCCTATTTCGAAGGGCGCCTCAAAGACTTCACCGTACCCGTCATGACATCTGGCACAGAGTTTCAGAACGCGACATGGGATCAGCTTTGCGAAATTCCTTTCGGCCAGACACGCAGCTATCTTGAATTGGCCCATATGGTCGGCAACCCCAAAGGGTTTCGCGCCGTGGCGAATTCAAATGCCAATAACGGCCTTGCGATCATTATCCCCTGCCACCGCGTGATTGCAAGCGGCGGCGGGTTAGGAGGTTATGCAGGCAATCTCTCGCGTAAAAAATGGCTTTTGGAGCATGAGGCGAAACACGCCTAAGGCTTCATAGATTTTTGAGGGGTTCACTATTTTGTCAAAGCCTCCGACTCCGCTTGACCGTTTCGTCTATCCCTGCCTAAACATATGCAACAAATAGCATAGCCAAAAAGTAGGCAGTATGAGGGGATGAATATGAGTTTTGACGCTAGAGACTGGGTAGCTCATCACGCAACCGCAACGCCAAATAAAATCGCTATGATTGAACTGGCAGGAAAACGCCAATTTACTTATGCCCAAATGCATGAACGCGTCGGGCGCGTGGCGGCTATGCTCAAAGCGCGCGGCGTTAAAAAAGGCGACCGCGTCGGCTTTCTCACACTCAACTCATCTGACACAATGGAAATTATCTTTGGTTGCTGGCGTCTCGGCGCCGTCTGTCTTGCGATTAATTTTCGCCTCACCCCGCCAGAGATTGCCTATATCGTCGAGAATGCGGATTGCGCGCTTGTCATCGTCGACACGCCCTTTATGCCCATCGCGCAGACACTAGAGGGCAAGACGCCCGTCAAAGAGTGGATGCAAACAGACGGTATGGGCGGGGAGAGCGATTACGAGACCGCCCTCGCAGCGGTAGAGCCGATATACGCCTATGAGCCGCAAAGCCTCGAAGACCAATGCCTGCTCATGTATAGTTCTGGCACGACAGGCACGCCCAAGGGCGTCATAATTACCCACGGCATGATGTATTTCAGTGCAGCGGCCGGCAGCGGCCCTGGGGGCAATCACAGACACGCCGTCGCGCTGGCCAATATGCCGCTCTTTCATATCGGCGGGCTAAACGTCTCTGGTACGCCCCCTATGTGGATTGGCGGCACAGCGGTTATCATGCGCCTGTTTGATCCCGAAGCGACATTGGACGCGATTAATTCGCCCGAGCTTGGCATAACTTCATTGTTTATGGTGCCCGCCGCTTATAACGCGCTCAAAGCCCACCCTAAATCAGCAGGCACGGACTTCTCCCGTATTGAGTCCGCGCTATGCGGGGCGGAGACTGTACCAACGGCCTTAGTCAATTACTGGCTAGAACGCGGCGTCGTTATCCAAGAAGGCTACGGCATGACCGAAACCGCCGCAGCAGGCTGTATGCTCGCCAAGGAAGACATCCCGGCCAAAATTGGCTCGGCGGGTAAAGCGCTCATGCATTCGCAAATTAAAATCGCCGACGAGGCCGGCACTGAATGCGCGCCCAATGTGCTCGGCGAAATCTGGTTTAAAGGCGCCTGCATTACGCCTGGCTACTGGCGCAGGCCTGACGCGAATAAAGAGAGCTTTGTCGACGGCTGGTTTAAATCTGGCGACATTGGCCGCAAAGACGAAGGCGGCTATATCTATATCGAAGACCGCATTAAAGACATGTACATTAGCGGCGGGGAGAATGTGTATCCCGCCGAAATTGAAAACCTGCTGTACCAAATGGACGCCATCGCAGAGGCCGCTGTCATCGGCGTGGCTGACGAACGGTTCGGCGAAACAGGCTGCGTTGTCGCCGTAGTTAAAAAAGGCGAGAGCCTAACTTTAGGCGACATCAACGCGCATCTATGCGATAAGCTCGCTAAATTCAAATGCCCAAGTCACTTGCATCTCATGGACGAGCTCCCCAGAAACGCGACGGGAAAAGTTCTAAAATTTGAACTACGCAAGAGCGTGCCTGAGGCGCTTGGTATTAAGATTTAAACTATCACGAGGATCCAAATTATGACCGACCCAATGAAAAAATTTCTAATGCTTGGTACGTTTTTGATGCTTAGCGCTGCGGGGCTTTCAGCCTGCTCAGAGGGCGGCAATGATGTTAAAGACCGCGCCAGCGGCATGGTTGAAGCCACAAAGGACAAGATGAGTAAAATTAAATATAAAACGATTGATTACACTGCGCCAGGCCAGACCAATGAGGACCATCTTTATCTCGAAGAGGTGCTGGGGGATAAGGCGCTAGCTGAGGTAAAAGGCTGGAATGAGCGCACACTTGAGCGCCTGACCTCTGACCCGCGCTTTGAAAAAATGCAGGCCGACGCGCTTGAGATTTTAAACTCAAAAGACAAAATTCCTTATGTATCTTACCGCAATGGTGAAGTGCATAATTTCTGGCAAGACGAGACGCATGTGCGCGGGGTTTGGCGCAAAAGTACGCTAGACAGCTATCTATCGGATAATACCCAATGGGAAACGGTTCTCGACTTTGACAAACTCGCCAAAGATGAAGGCAAGAACTGGGTCTATAAAGGCAATAACTGCCTTGCCCCTGATTATGAGCTGTGCATCGTCAATCTCTCGGACGGCGGCAAAGATGCCGTGGTACGCCGTGAATTTAACACGCGCACAAAGACATGGGCCGACGACGGCTTTATCACCGAGGAATCCAAAGGGTCTTCAGATTGGTATGATAAAGATACGCTGCTCATCAGCGTCGACTTCGGCGAAGGGACAATGACGGATAGCGGCTATCCCTTGCTGACTAAGCTTTGGAAACGCGGCACGCCGCTTTCTCAGGCGCGCGAAATTTACCGAGGCAAGAAAACGGATGTCAGCGTAGGCGCGGGTACATTTGAGCTGTCTGATGGCAGCAAAGAAATTATTATTTACAACTCCAAAACCTTTTATGAGCGCGAGCATTATTGGACCCAATATAAGGACGGCGAAATCATAGGCGATCCTATCCGTATTCCTATTTCGGATAAGACGCGGCTCTCGGGCGAATTTAAAGGACAGTTCATTGCCGAGCTGAATGATAATTGGGGCGGATATAAAACCGGCGATATCGTCAGCTTTAGCGTTGATGAGTTTAGAGACACAGGCGAAATAAAAACGGTCAATCTTATTCTCTCCCCCGATGAGAAATCCTCAATTGAGGATTTTGGCACGACCAAATCTAAACTCCTCATGAGTGTATTCACAGATGTCACCGCGCGCGCTTATGCCTATGATTGGGACGGGAAGAGCTGGAGTGCAGAGCCTCTTGATTTTCCAAAAGGCGGCTCGCTCTCTATTCGCTCCTCTAATGATAAAAATGATATCGCTTTCATTTCAACCGAGAGCCATCTTACCCCCGATACGCTGTGGACCTATGACACGAACACGCAAGAAAAGACCAAGGCTAAATCTCTGCCCGCTTGGTTTGATGCAAGCTCTATGACGGCCGAACAGTTTTTCGCAAGCAGCACTGACGGTACGCAAGTGCCTTATTTTGTGGTGCGCAGCAAAGATACACAGCTGGACGGCACAAACCCGACGCTGATATATGCCTATGGCGGATTTCGTGTATCTATCACGCCAAGCTATAGCGCCACGCGCGGAAGGCTCTGGCTTGAAAATGGCGGCGTCTTTGTTGTCGCCAATATACGCGGCGGTCTTGAATATGGCCCCAAATGGCATGAGGCAGGGCTGAAAACCAATCGCCAGCGCATTTATGATGATTTCATTTCCGTCGCCGAAGACCTGATTGAGACAGGCATCACGAGCCCGAAACACTTGGGTATTGAAGGCGGCTCTAATGGCGGGCTTTTGATGGGCGTGATGTTCACCCAGCGCCCTGATTTATTTAACGCCGTTGTCTGCGCAGTGCCGCTGCTCGATATGTTGCGCTATCATACGCTGCTCGCGGGCGCCTCTTGGATGGGCGAATATGGCGACCCTGCAGACCCAGCCGAGGGCGCATTTCTCAAAAAAATATCACCCTATCATAATATTGATCCTGAGGGCGATTATCCGGAAGTCTTCTTTGTCACCTCGACCAAAGATGACCGCGTCCACCCAGGTCACGCCCGCAAAACGGCTAAACGGATGGAAGACCAAGGCCATGAGTTTCTGTATTATGAAAACATAGACGGCGGCCATAGCGCGGCGGCCAACCTCAAAGAAACAGCCAAGCGGCTCGCCTTACAACATACCTATCTGATGCAGAAATTAGTTGATGGGGAATAACCGCGAAACAGCATCGCTTACCCGCATAAATTAACACCATCTTATAACGGGGCCGTGCATTGCACTGGCCCTGTTTTCGTTACATGATAGAAAAATAAAAATATTTAAGGACTTCCATGCTGACGAAATATTACAACATTCCGCTTTTGATTTTAGTTTTAATTGCCGCTGTCATGGCCTTTGCGTTTTGGGCGCTTGGACTTTCTGGCCTAACGGCCCCCATCCAAATGGGGGATATATATCTCACAAAATCCATCGCGGCCTTGGCTAAGGACGCTTTATTTGTTCCGCTTAAGCCCGTTATGTATGCGCTAATTATTCTGTCTATCGGGGCGTCTATCGCCGTGTCGCGCGGCGGTATAGGCGCAAAGTTTCTGCGCGTTCTTAGCTTTTTTATTGGCTTTTCGCTTATCGGCATTTTCGTGGCGGTGGCCGCGCATAGCTTATTTCCTATTACTGTGTTTGAAACGCCTGCCTCTTTGGGACTGTCTGAAACCATGACCGTTGAGCCTATCCCGTTTATGGCTAAAATTTACGGCGTGCTCACAAGCCCGCTCATGATATCTATCTATGCCGGCATATTGCTGGGCCGCGCGCTAAAACGCCTTGAAGGCATACACGCTGGCATTGGACAACAGGCAGATATCGTCTCAGATATGTTCATTAAGGGATTTATAAAATTTCTTTGGATTACGATTCCGCTCGCTGTATTTGGATCTTTAACCCTCGCGCTTAATCGTCCCGGCGGCGTTGAAACACTCGTTCAATTGTCAAAAATTCTTCCCGTCTATCTAGGGTCCATGCTTGTCGTTTGGATGTTAATGGTCTTTATTAGTTCGCGCATTCTAGGCCATGGCCTTAGCTTTATGGGCCGCGCTCTTATTCCGCAAGCTGTTGTGGCTGTCGCCACGAGCTCATCTATGGCGACCCTCCCCGCCACACGAGTTGCCTGTGATCAGCTTGGCGCAAATGCTGATGAAGCCACGCCGTTTTATACCATTGGCGCGACGATTAATATGGTCGGTACACTCATGGGTCTCACGCTCATTACGCTTTACGGCATGCAGTCTTACGGCATTGACGTCTCTATAACGGACCGCTTCATTGTGGCCTTCCAGTCCATGATTTACGCCACATCAGCTGCGGGTGTGCCGAGCGCCTCCATTGTGCTCATCCAAGAGCTTCTAACAAGCCAAGGCGTCTCAGGCGATTTTGCCGCCTATGTGACAGGGATTATCATTACGATTGATACGCTCATTCTCGACCGTATGCGCACCATGCTCAATACACAGTCCGATAGTATGAGTACGGCGAATGGCCTTAAGCTTTACTATAAAACGCCGAAGACATTGGTGGACTAATGGCAGATTCCAATAAAAAATATGCGCCTTATATATTACTTGTAATGGTTGCCACTCTCGCCGTAGGGATGTGGAAATCGGGTAATGAGCCTGAGCTAACGCCTGTTGTGAATACACCGCAAGGTCCTGTGCAAGGCGTGGTGACAGAATCAGATTTTGCTAATTTCAAAGGCGTGCCTTTCGCCGCTCCGCCTGTCGGAGAGCTGCGGTGGCGCCCCCCTGCCTCTGCGCCAAGTTGGAACGACACCCGCGCCGCAAAGATCTTCTCGCCTATGTGCATGCAAGTTACTGCCGAAGGCAATGATAGCTTCTTTTCGCGTATCATTGACGGCAGCGGACTGTCCGCATGGAAAGAGTTTTTAATTAAACGCGTCGCGGCCAACCTGCCTGTCTCGCCCGTCTCGGAAGATTGTCTTTATCTCAATGTCCGCACGCCTGCGATTTCAGAAGACGGCACGCCAAGCGCGGAGCTGCCCGTCATGGTCTGGATTCACGGCGGAGGACATCAATTCGGCTCTGGCGATTTCACCTATTATCAAGCCGACGGCATTCCAGCCCAAGACATTGTGCTCGTGACCATTAATTACCGCCTTGGCGCTTTTGGCTATTTAGCACACCCCGCTTTATCGGCGGATGACCCGAACGGCGTTTCGGGAAATTACGGCGCGCTTGATCAAATCGCGGCGCTTGAGTGGGTGAGAGATAATATCAGCGCTTATGGCGGCGACGCGGGTAACGTCACTATATTTGGCGAGAGCGCGGGCGCCTGGTCGGTCACAGAAATGATGGCGAGCCCTTTGGCGAAAGGGCTATTTCACAAAGCGATTGGCCAGAGTGGAAGCTCGGTTTACCATATGGGGCAGATGGAGGGTGATGGTGTTGGTTGGGTCAGCGGCTATGCCACCGCCAAGAAACTCGATGCGGCCTTGGGGCTAGACAGCCCTAGCGCAGACACTCTGCGAGCTGTCCCCGCAGATAAAATTTTAAGCGCGATCACTCCGGGCATTGTTGACGGATTTAATCACGTCGCGGACGGCTATGTCTTCCCGCAAAGCGTAGGCCTCGCATTTAAATCTGGAAATTACAATAAAGTGCCCGTTTTGTTTGGTTATAATGCCGATGAAGGCACGCTGTTTTATCCGACGGATGAAAACCCAACCGTTTGGAAAGAAGGCTTCCCCACTGATGGCACGCGCGAGCAGATGATAGACTATCTTTCCGAGCCTTTCCCGACGCAGGCTGAAACGCTTATTGATCTCTACGAACTTGATAAGGACAGCTATCAAGGCGGTATAGATATGATGGGTGACGAGATTTTCGGCATGAATGTGCGCTATACATTAGAGCGCAGCGAGGCTGATGGGCAGCGCGCCTGGGCCTATACATGGAACCGCGTTCCGCCGGGCAAAAAGCAAACAATTGGCGCATTTCATTCTGCCGAGCTACCCTTTGTCTTTGATAGCTATAATCCGATTTTAGGATATTCTGATGAGGACAAAGAGCTCACAGAACTTATGGTCAATTACTGGACCAACTTTGCGCGCACGGGTAATCCCAATAGCGCCGATTTACCGAGTTGGCCCGAGTATCGTGACCAAAACTGGATGGCGTTTGAAGCCAATACTGGCGAGAAAACGCGTATGGTTCAAGATTGGCGCGAAGACAAACTCGACGCGCTAACAGAAGGCCTCACGCAGAAGCTCGATGAACTTGAAAGTTTATTAAGCCAGCCTGCGCCATTTAGCGAGCCGGCTCAGGATTAACGCTCTAGGCGATCCCAGCTTAGCTCTATTCATCTTCAAAGCTGATAAGGCTCTGGCGAGTTCTATTTACGACAAGGCGCGTCACATCGGGACGTGAATAATGTCCGCTCGGGTCAAAGTTTTGACGCTCGCGGCGCACAAAGGCAGGGTCAAGCTGCGCAAAACGAAGGCTCTCAGAACCCGTTTCGGGCGGCAGCAGCCAGCTCCCGTCCGGATTAGCGATACAGGAGCCTCCGTCCGCGCCCAGCGCGCCAAGGCCTGCTTTTATTTCATCGGCGAGCGGCATATCATCAGGCACGTCAGAGGCGCGCATAATCGCCGAGACAGAAATCGTGTAGCTGCGGCCTTCTTTGGCTATCACGGGTGTCAAATCTTCGGTGTTCCTAATATTGCCCGGCCAGCAGGCGACATGGACATCCTCGCCCTGAGCATAGAGCGCGGCGCGAGACAGCGGCATCCAGTTCTCCCAACAGTTAAGCCCGCCAACAGTAAAATCCCCCAGCTTATGAGTCATTAAGCCATTGCCGTCACCGGGTGACCAGACAAGGCGCTCTTCATAGGTTGGCTGCAGTTTGCGGTGAACGGAGCGGATGACGCCGCCTTGGTCAATATAAATAAAGCTGCAATAAAGCGAATGGCCCGCACGGTCAGCGGCGCGTTCTATTACGCCGAGATAGCAGGCCATATTGGCGGCCTTTAGCGCGGCGCAAACGCCGTCCAAATGCCCTTTTTGCGGCGTCACAGCTTGATCCGAATAAAGCGCAAACAGCTCTTTTTGCGCCGCATCATTAAATTTCGACCCGCCTGTAATATCGACCCAAAAGGGATAACCGGGCACAAAGCCTTCGGAAAAGACGATAAGTTCAGATTTTTCCTTTGCGGCAGCTTTAATGGTCTTAATCACTTGAGACAGTCCCGCCTCTCGGTCCATCCATTGAGGGGCGAGCTGCGGTAGCGCAACTTTCATTAGCTTGTCATTTGAACGTCCCATTTTCAGGCCTCCTTTACGAAATGCTAACCCTAACTGATGACGAAATAAACACTCTTAGTTGTTATATCATCTGCAAAATTAATCATGCACTTTGCGAATTATGTTCGCTCGGGACGAAGGAGCATAATATGTTTACGACAGTTAAAAACCAATTATGTTCAACTGTTCGCGATTATAAAAGCAACAAGGCGGGTAATTTCGCGATCATGGCCGCACTCGGTCTTACCGTCATGCTCGGAGGGATTGGCGCGGCCATCGATTTGAGCGGCGCAGCATCTGAAAAAACACGCCTACAAGACCTCACCGATAGCGCGGCACTGGCGGCTGCGGCATCAGGCGAAGACGACGAGGCTAAATTACGCGAAATTGTAGACGATATGATGAGCATGCAAGGTAGTGATCACCGTGGTTTCAACTATGACATGACTATCACTGATGACGTGATTACTGTTTCGGCCAATGCGCAGCACGAAACAGCCATAATGGGTATGTTTGGCTTCAAAACATTGCCTGTTTCGACGCAATCAGGCGTGGCGGCTCCAAAAAACACGCCGATTCATATTTCTCTTGTTTTGGATACAACGGATTCAATGTCGGGCGCCAAACTGGCGGCTTTGCAAGACGCAGCCGTTGAACTCGTTGATATCGTTAAAGAAAGCAAAGATGCAGGCTCTCAAATGGCCGTTGTTCCCTTTGGGGATTACGTCAATGTCGGCCTGGGTAATCGCAACGCCCCATGGATGGATGTTCCAGATGATTACACCGAAACACCAGACTGCTACATGAGAAGGCCAGAAAAAAGCCGAAATAATTGTAGAGAAGAGGAGACGAGGCGTTATCGTGACGGCGTACCTTATGGCCACAGGCGCGAGGTTTGCGATATCGAGTATGAAGATTTCGAAGTTGAATTCTGTCCAGCCCCTCGAGACGTTGAATGGCGGGGATGTGCGGGATCGCGCAATGCCCCTTTAAATGTTCAGCCAGCCGCCAACCAGAGCACAGAAATCCCGGGCGTTATGAACGAAACCTGCGGATCAGAAGTTTTGCCGCTTACAGATGATTTTAGGGATGTTGAGGATGTCATAGACGGCCTTGGAACACGCGGAGACACATATCTCCCAACAGGGCTCCTCTTTGGCTGGCGCTCATTAAGCGAAAGCGCGCCCTTTGCAGTTGATGCGGCGCCGAACGATACAAAACGGGCTATGGTGTTCATGACAGATGGCGGCAATACTATGACCCAATATGATAGAGACGGTAATGGCGATGACGCCTATCACCGCTCAATCGATCCAGATGACGACAGAAATGATGACGCAATTGAACGTATGCTAGCCATTTGTAACGGTATCAAAGCAGACGGCATTACCATTTACACAATCGCTTATAGTCTAGATGCAAGCGCCGTAGGGGTCGGCCCAGTCCTTCAAACCTGCGCCTCCAGCGCATCTACAGCATATTCGGCTGATAATGCGAAAGAGCTCGAAGAAGCCTTCAAAGATATTGGCACGTCCTTAGCAGCGGTGCGGTTAACTTTTTAACAGCTATCGACGGCTATCTAAGCTCAAAGCGCTTTAGTGAGGCGAATACGCGTGCTAGTTTTCGCTCATGACGCGACTGGTAATTTTTGATTGTGACGGCGTCCTCGTCAATACCGAGGGGATAGCGAACCGCGTTATGGCTAGCCACATCACACGGGCAGGCTGGCGCATGACAGGCCCGCAAAGTGAAGCTCTGTTTAAAGGCTTGACTATGGACCAAGTCATTGAGGCCGTTGAGCAGCATCTTGGTCGCCGCCTACCCGCCAGCTGGCTAGAAAGGTTCGAAGATGAGTGTTTCAGTGCATTTACAGATGAGCTCGAGCCTATAGACGGCGTTATTGACCTGATTAGGCGAGTCCACCGCGCGGGGCTCATGAGCTGTGTCGCCTCACAGGGAAGCCTGAAGAAAATGTCAGTCACTCTAAAAGCCGCCGGATTGATTGATATGCTTGGCACGCATGTGTTTTCGGCGGCTAACGTCGGACGTCCCAAGCCTGCTCCAGACATTTTTCTTCACGCCGCCATGCGCATGAGTACCCCCGCCAGCCAATGTCTTGTGATTGAAGATAGCGTTACCGGCGTAAAAGCCGCCCTCGCCGCGTCTATGTCTGTCATTGGATATGACCCGCATAGCGCAGGACCCAAGGCCAATAGTCCCCTCGCGATCGACCCGCGTGTGCGCATTGTTCGCCATATGAATGACATTACGGAGCTATAGTGCCCATTATCACAGCACATTTTAATCGCTACTGTCATTTTCTTCTAAGTCATATCTGTCGCAGTTGCTATTGCCGCGTGGATTAGTTACACGCGCGCCAAGTTTAACAGCGAGATATTTATGATCCTCTCAGCCATTCCCATAGGCGAAAACCCGCCCAAAGACATCAATGTCATCATCGAAGTCCCTCTCGGCGGCGAACCGATAAAATATGAGCTTGATAAGGCGTCTGGCGCGATGTTTGTGGACCGCTTTCTGTACACCGCCATGCGCTATCCGTGTAATTATGGGTTTATTCCGCATACCTTATCCGAAGATGGCGACCCAACAGATGTGCTTGTCGTTGGGCAGCGCGCGCTTATGCCAGGCTCAGTCTTGCGCGCGCGCCCTGTTGGCGTGCTAATGATGGAAGATGAAGCGGGTATTGACGAAAAAATTGTCGCTGTCCCGCATCAAAAACTCACCGCCTATTACAATAAAATCCAAAACCACACAGACCTTCCCCAAGTGCTCCAAGACCGAATTCCGCACTTTTTCGCCCATTATAAGGATTTAGAGCCTGACAAATGGGTAAAAGTGTTAGGATGGGAAGATCGCTCAAAGGCTGAAAAGCTTATTTTGGACGGTATAGCCGCCGCAAAAGCTGCTAGCTAAGTCTCGCCTGCTCGTGATATAGGCGCGTCATGGCCGTCACATTGATACAAACTGCTGATCCTAAAAACGCCGCGTGCGTCTCAGATCACGCGCGCGTCAATATATTAGGTCTCGGCAAGAAAGAGCTGAAAGCTGAGCTTGAGAAAATTGGCGTCGAGCCGAAAAAGCTGCGTATGCGCGCCAGCCAAATTTTTCAATGGATGTATCATCACGGCGTCACAGATTTTGCCGAAATGACAAATATAGCACGGTCTATGCAAGTCAAACTCACTGAGCATTTTAGCCTCGCCCGCCCTGACATTACAGAACGCCAAGTCAGTGTTGATGGCACGCGCAAATATCTTATTCGTATGGCGCCAGGCATTGAAGTTGAATCCGTCTTTATTCCTGACGTGTCAAAGACAGGCGCACTCTGCGTGTCCTCTCAAGTGGGCTGCACATTGACCTGTAAGTTTTGCCATACTGGGACGCAGCGCCTTGTGCGTAATCTGACGGCGCGTGAAATACTGCTACAAATTATTGTCGCCCGCGATGACCTTGGCGAATGGCCTACTCAGCAAGAAAACCGCAAGCTCACCAATATTGTATTCATGGGTATGGGCGAGCCGCTTTATAACACCGATAATGTTTGCGACGCGGTCGACATTATGAGCGACGAAACAGGATTGTCGATTGGCCGCCGCCGCGTGACCGTTTCGACCTCTGGCGTTGTGCCCGATATCGTGCCAATGGGCGCGCGTACAAATGCCATGCTCGCCATTTCCCTTCATGCGGCTAATGATGAACTGCGTACGAAAATTATGCCGATTAATAAAAAATATCCACTGGCCGAATTGATGCAGGCCTGCCGCGATTATCCGAGCCTCTCTAACGCAAAGCGCATTACCTTTGAGTATGTCATGCTTAAAGGCATAAACGACACACCCAAACATGCCCGCGAACTCATTACATTGCTGCAAGGCATCCCTTCAAAAGTGAATCTTATTCCGTTCAACCCTTGGCCCGGATCTGACTATGAATGTTCCGATTGGGAGACCATTGAACGCTTTGGACGAATTGTAAATAAATCAGGATTGGCGGCGCCTATTCGTACGCCAAGGGGACGGGATATTCTCGCCGCCTGCGGGCAGCTTAAGTCTGAGTCGGAGAAAAAACGTGCCAGCGAATTACGCGCGGAAGCGAGTTTAAAATCAGATACGGCAAAAGTGCAAAATTAGCTTGATTTGCAAAGCCTTAGCTCTGTAAACAGTTAGGGCATAGACCAAGACGGGGCGGTCTTTAAGCTAGGAAAAGGTTTATGGAAACTGCACTCAATAGCCTTGCCGCTGGGCTGCCTTGGTTAATTTTCTATCTGATAGTTGTCACAGTCATCTATCTGCTCGGAATTATAATTTATATAAAGCTCACCCCGCATAAAGAATTAGAATTAATTCAGAACGGTAACATGGCAGCGGCGATTTCTTTCGCCGCGCTTGTTATCGGCCTCGCCCTGCCCCTCGCGGCCTGTCTTGTGAATAAATTTGGCCTTATCGATGTTGCGATATGGGGCACGGTCAGCCTTTTCTTGCAGCTCTTTTTATTTCGCGTCACCGATGCTATTTTTCGCGGTATGCCAGAACGCATTATTGCCAATGAAGTCCCTGCCGCAACTGTACTCGCGGCCTTTAAACTTTCGGGCTCTCTTATACTTGCCGTCGCGATCATAGGTTAGACAATGCGATTTCGCATTCCTGATTGGGCGATTTATTTTCTCATTGTCTTTCTATTTTATGTCAACGCGGCAATGGTCAGTCCCGATCTCGAAGGTAGCATCCCACCGCCAGATCTGGGCCCTATGATGCCAAGCGAAAGTCCGCGCGATACCACTGTGCTTGTTGAAATGGACGCGCCAGCCTCAGGCATAGGTACCGCCTTTGCGGTTGACGGGTCGGGCACATGGTTGACAGCACGCCATGTCGTGGACGGCTGTGATGAAGTGGGACTAAACCTCGGGGCGGGCAAACTCGTGCGTACGAAATCTAACATTTCTTCCAATACCGACATTGGTATTTTAAAAACAAAATGGAAACGCGAACCGCTGCCAAGCGATCTCTCTAGCCAAAGACAAATCGGGGAACGCGGATATTTCTTTGGCTTTCCACAAGGCAAGCCCGGCGAAGCCGTTGCATCGCTACTGGGGCGGCATAGACTAATGGTTCGCGGGCGCTACCGAACGGAAGAAGCTATTTTAGCGTGGACAGAAGTCGGTCGCACACGCGGCCTTAAAGGTTCTCTGGGCGGGATGAGCGGCGGCCCTGTGCTTGATAGTGACGGCGAAGTTATCGGAATAGTCGCAGCGGAGAGCCCGCGCCGCGGGCGTATATATTCTGTTGCGCCGACCTCTTTAAAAAATGTTCTACCCGTTATCGTAACTGACGGCGCCGCCCCGATTAGCGATGAGAGTTACGGCCTGCAAGCTGACCGACTGCGCCGTGACCGCCGCATTGCTCAAGTTGTTTGCATCGTTAAATAATAGTCTTTAACCAGATCCTATGAAGTTCTCCCGTTTAAAACGAAAATGGCGGCTTTTTATATCCGACAAAGCCCGCTGGAGGCGCTTAGCCAAGCGGCTTAGCTCCGCGGCCCGCGGCGCGGCGTATCTATTCATTCTTTTTATGCTGGGCTATTTTGCGAACCGGCATATTCCGCCGCAGCATTTACTGTGGCGCCAGCTGAATGTGGACGCGCCGACGGGACTTGCGACCAGAACCCAATTACTGCGTATTTCGCTCTCGCCGTCCACCAGCTGCACGGCAATGGCGCACGGGGCGCAGGATATGAAGTCTATTCCAGCCGAGGCGCTGGATGGGGATGGGCCCTGCGGATGGGACGTTGCGCGCCTCATGTATGGGTCTGGTTCTATCACCTTGGCGCCGGGGGAAGCCACTTTGCAATGCCCGCTCGCGTTAGGGCAATATATCTGGATGCGCGAAGTCGAGGCCTCCGCTAAGCGTCACCTCGGGAGCGGGCTCAACAAAATTCATCATGCCGGGAGCTATAGCTGCCGCCGTCAACGCGGCAATGGCTCTGGCGCATGGTCGGAACATGCTTTTGCCAATGCGCTTGATGTGACAGGCTTCACCCTTGAAGATGGGCGGGTGATATCAGTGAAAACAGACTGGAAAGGCGACAAAGACCGTCAAAAGTTTTTACGGGATGTAAGAGATCAAGGCTGCAAGATTTTTCGCGTGACCTTAAGTCCTGATTTTAACGCCGCCCATCATGATCATTTTCATTTTGATATGGGACCTTCCTCCAGCTGCCGCTAAAGCTGTGTCTTGCCGATTTCATTTTATAATGACCATATTAACAGTCTCAATTGTTAAATAGGTAAATTTATATATTCTGGAGTTTAAGTGGTTTCTAACTTTTATTTGCTACAGATGGCTTATGTTAAATTCAGATAAAGCCGGCGGCAAGAAAGACGGAACGGACGGGCATGGCCCGGCGGCTCGCTCTGCGCCTATATTTAGTATAAAACGCCCCGAAGAATTGACCTTGCCGGAACGTCGCAGCTGGTCAAAGCTTCGTAGCCAAAACCCCCTACTTTATAGCCCTTATTTTGATATAGCCTATTGCGACCACGTGTCTGCGGTGCGCGAAGATTGCTTTGTGGTGATAGCCTCACGCGGTGATAGCTCTACGGCGTTTTTGCCTTATCAAAGTGTTGGCAAATTCGCCGCGCCCCTCGGCGCGCCCATGACAGATTATCACGGCGTCATTAAAAGCGCAGATGAGCCGCTCGATGCGGCGAGCCTGTTGCAAGCTGCAGGTCTCGGCGCCTTTACGTTTGACTCCTTGATTGACGCACCTACCCCAGACAGCGCTATACCCTTGACGATACGCTCAGAGCTTGATTCCGCCGCAATAGATCTCTCAAAAGGCGCGCAGGCGTGGCGTGCAGAACATGACGGGAGCTATCGCCGCAGCTTAAAATCACTGCGCCGACGCATTCGCAATACCGAAGCCAGCTATGGCGAACGGCGTTTTGTGTTTCGCAGTAAAGACAGGAAAGTGTTTAATCAGCTTATGAGCTGGAAGCATGCGCAATTTGAAAGGACAGGGAAATATGATGTCCTGTCAGCAGGCTGGACAACGGCCCTTTTAGAGCGGCTATGGAACGCGCCCCAAACTGAGCTACATTGCGACATGCATGCCTTATATTTTGGCGAGCGTCTCGCCGCAGTTGATTTCGGCCTGACAGATGGTCCAACTTTTCACAGTTGGATGGTCGCTTATGATCATGAGTTTTCAAACCTCTCCCCCGGCATGCAATTGCTTGAAGGGATTATTGATGAGGCGAGCGCACTTGAGTATTCTAAAATAGATTTAGGCGCCGGAACGGATGGTTACAAGAAAAATTACGCAACGGAGTCCATAAGAGTGAAATCAGGCTTTGTCGCTGTGCAAGGTTCAGCCGGAAAAATGCTCTCTCTTTACGGTAAAGCGGAAGTGCTGGGCGAAGAGAAGCTATCGGATTTACCTGGTAAACTCCGCCGCCGCTATACCCAAATCGCCAATTGTGACCCGAGTTTTTCGGGCCGCGCGAAAGCGATGCTGGACGGTATTTTAAACGCTAAAAAATAAATACAAAGCCCCGCCCTTGCTTAAACTTTCAAAGTTCTAAGCAAGGGCGGGTAAACTTTTTTACCAAATACGAACGCGTTTTTCTGGCGGCAGATAAAGGGCGTCGCCCGGCTGCACATCAAAAGCCTCATACCAAGCATCAAAATTACGCACGATACCATTCGCGCGGTACTCACCTGGACTATGCGGCCCGTTCTTAATTTGAGTGCGTAAAGCTTCTTCGCGGAACTTACGCTGCCAGATCTGGCCATAAGCGAGGAAGAAACGCTGATCGCCCGTCATGCCGTCAATCACCGGAGCTTCTTTTCCGCCTAAGGAGCGGCGGTAGGCTTTATAGGCCATTGTAATACCTGTCAGATCGCCAATATTTTCGCCCAGCGTGAGCTTACCATTGAGGTTTTCGCCGGGGAGCGGTTCAAAGGCACTATATTGACTGGCAAGCATACCGGCACGGGCTTCATAGGCTTTGCCGTCTTCATCAGTCCACCAATCACGTTGCTCGCCATTACCATCTGTTTTGCGGCCTTGGTCGTCAAAACCATGGCCCATTTCATGGCCGATCACAGCGCCAATGCCGCCATAATTTACGGCAGGGTCTGCATTTGGATCAAAGAATGGGGCTTGTAGAATTGCTGCGGGGAAGACAATTTCATTAAGTGATGGACGGTAATAGGCATTGACTGTTTGCGGATTCATGCCCCATTCGCCGCGATCAATTGGCCCGCCAAGCTTTGACAGCATGTCTTCCCATTGCCAAGCATTAGTGGATTTCACCGTGCCTATAAGATCGTTTTTATCGACTTTTAGTGTCGTATAATCTGTCCACTCGTCTGGATAGCCGATTTTTGGATTAAACTTTGCGAGCTTATCTTGAGCCTGAACTTTAGTCTTCTCGCCCATCCATTCAAGATTATCAATGCCGTCCTTAAAGGCGGCGCGCAGGTTTTCAATAAGAACGTCCATTTGACGTTTACTCTCTGGCGGGAAATATTCCGTCACATAAACCTTACCGACCATTTCGCCCATGTTGCGATCAATCTGGCTAACGGCGCGCTTCCAACGATCACGCTGTACCTTTGTGCCGCGCAACGCCTTTCCATAAAATGCAAAATTAGCGTCATCAACTTCTGACGGCAAATAGGACGCCATGCGGCCAAGATAGCTGACTGACATATAATCGCGAATAACATCTAGATCAGTTTCCCCAAATGTTTTGGAAATGCCTTTAATGGCATCATTCTGGCGTACAATAAATGTGTTTTGAGTATCTAGACCCGACGCCCCGAGCATAGCGTCCCATGGAAACCCTACCGCGTAATCTTTCAGCTCAGCCTTAGTCATTTTATTATACGTCAAGCTGCGGTTACGTGACTTAGCAGGCTCCCAATGCGACTTTGCCATAGCTGTTTCAAACGCCATTATGGCCTCGGCCCGCTTGCGCCCATTATCACGGCCAGCAAGGGTCAGCATTGTTTCCAGATAATCAACATAGGCCGCGCGTAATGCGTCGGCTTTTTCGCCGTCATCGAAATAATAATTACGGTTAGGCATACCAAGGCCGCTCTGCCCCATATAGAAAATATAGTTTTCAATATCTTTGACGTCGACATCAACCCAGCCGCCAACAGGGGCACGGATACCCATGCGCGGATCACCCATCAGCGCCGCCGCTTGATCCCGAGATGTCACATCGGCGATTGTTTTAAGGTCAGCTTTGACGGGGGTCATACCCGCCGCATTAATAGCATCTATGTCCATAAATGCCGCGTAGAAATCTCCGATTTTTTGTTCCTCAGAGCCCGCTGACGCGTTCTTTGCTGCCGAAGCTTCAATGATAACTTTCACACGGTCATCAGACAAATCGCGAAGCACCGTAAAGCTACCATAACTGGATTTATCAGCCGGAATTTCAGTCTTATTAAGCCAGGCGCCGTTCACATATTTGAAAAAATTATCACCCGGTTTGACAGAAGTATCTATGTTTTCAAGCGCAACACCGAACGTGCCAAGACTAGCGCTCTGGTTAGCAGCTTGAGTGGACGGCGCTGTATGTGTGCCCTTATCCGCAGCCGGCTGGCAGGCCGCGAGTGAAATTGTTAGAGCCAAGCAACTGGCGCTCAAAATGTGTCTTAGTGTCATAATCGAAATCCCTCAGTTTTATAGTTAGGTTTTATTCATTCCGCAGGCACGGCAGAGCTAGGCGAAACTTGGGGCGAGGTGAGATCACCATCTAATTCCATTTCGTCCAGCGCCAAAGTAATCTCAGGATCGTAAGTTGAGCCCAGCGGCGGCTGTTTTACTCCCGTCCATAAACCTTTGAAGAAACGTCCAACATCTACGCCCATGGCAAACATGGCCGGCACAAGGAAGAGTGTTAGGAAGAAGTCAAACAATACGCCAAAGGCCAGTGCTACGACAAGCGGTTTTAAAAATTCTGCTTGTGATGAATTCTCCGCAAGCATAGGTAAGATTCCCACGAAAGTAGTTAGTGATGTCAAAAGGATTGGACGAAAACGCGCCACACACGCATCTACCATAGATTGATAGGCGCCGACGCCGCGTTCGCGCAATCGGTTCACGTAATCAATCAGGACAAGGTTATCATTAATCGCCACCCCGGCCGCCGCAAAGAAACCGAAGATAGACATGATTGAAATGGGGATGCCCGTCAGAATCGCCCCGGCTACCATTCCGACATAAGCGAAGGGAATAGCGACCAAAATCAAGAGCGGCTGGCTATAACTCTTAAAAGCAATTGCGAGCATCATATACATGATAACAAGCACAATAAGGCCGTAAGAGGTTAGCTCTCTGAATTGACGCTTTTGCTCCTCATCCTGCCCAATTAAAATACGTTCTGCACCAGGATAGCGAATATTCCATTCTGGCAAAAAGTTCGCCTCAATATCCGTCATAATCTCTTGGCGCAACTCAGGACCGCCTCGCAGACGGGCTCCTGTATAAGCCACTTGTTTTCTATCGCGGCGCCGAACACGCGTCACGCCTGGAGCAAAGTTCACGTCGGCGACTTCAAAGAGCGGCACCTCGACGCCAGTTGCGGTTCGAATACGCAGATTGCGCAAGGTATCAATGCTATCGCGCGCCTCTTTGGGGTATCGCACAACGACGCGCACATCTTCTCCGTCACGCGGCAAGCGCTGGACCTCTCTGCCAAAGAAGGCTTCGCGCACCTGTTGCGAAACCGTAGCGAGCGTAATGCCGAGCGACTGTGCGCCAGGCTTAAGCTGGAACTGCATTTCCTGAGCCGAGCTTTCAAAGTTATCCCACGTCCGCGCGACACCTGAATAGGTGTCAAACTGAGCTTTTAAATCTGCAATCGCGAGACGGAGCGTCTCTGGAGATTTTGCCCCAATGCCAAAGTTTAAACCGCGGTTTCCGCCGCCGCTGCCGCCCGCATTAATCGTTACGCGGTAAGCATCAGGGAACTCACCTAGATATGTCTCTAATTTTTCTTCAATCATATCATTAGAGACTGTTGTGCGGTCTTCAAGCGGCGCAAGACCCATAAAGCCTTGCACTCTATTTCGGCCAGCAAAAGTGCCAGGCGATGGAATGACAACATAGTCGACGCCAAAGTCATCTTTCGCATTCTCATTAACCGCCGCGACCGCATTCGCAAGTTGGTCCTGAGCTTGGGTGAGGCGCGAGAAGGGTGTGCCCTCTGGGAAGGCTATCGTGACTTGCATCATATCACCTCCCATGCCTGAGGCAGGATTCCAGACCGCATAGCCATGTTTCATAGCGCCAAAGGCGAGAATAAACAGCGCAATAAATGCGGAGAATGTTGCATAACGAAACTTAATACAAAACGCGGCAACAGGACGAAAACGGCGTTCCGCAAAATTCACAAGGCTTTGCGAAATTTTTTCTTGAAGGCGAATAATACGGTTGGGCGAATTTTTATTAACAGGCTTCATGTGACTTAAATGTGCCGGCAGAATAAAGAAAGATTCGACAAGTGAAAACAGCAGAGCTCCAACCACAACAAACGTGATTTGCGATGTAATCGTTACGGCCGAAACACTCAACAGTGCCCAAGGCGTAAAGGCGAGCATGGTTGTAAGCACGGCAAAGAAAACAGGTTTGGCGACCATATTCGCGCCGGCAATTGCGCCGCGCTGTCCCTCTACGCCGTTTTCGACATGCAAGTGAATAGACTCGCCAACAACAATCGCGTCATCAACAATAATCCCAATCACAAGCAAAAAGGCAAAGACAGAAAAGATATTAAACGTAATCCCAAGCAAAGGGGCAATCGCAAGCGCACCCGTAAACGCAATCAAAATGCCAACACTGACCCAAGCCGCTACCGCGGGGCGCAAGAAAAGACAAAGGAAAATGAGGACAAGCCCCATCCCGAGCAGCGCATTGGTAAAGATAAGCGACATCATCCCGCTAAAGCTATCAGCCGCATTGATCCACATTTCCAGCTCAATACCGGCAGGCAGGGTCTCATTACGATCTTTAACGAATTTTTCAAAAGCTCTACTTGATTTCGTAATATAAGCCTTTTCTGGCGAAAGCACTTGGAAGAACATCGCGGGCTTTCCCTTATACTCCGAAGCAAACTCAAAGTCTTCAAAGCCGTCAATCACGCGCGCGATATCTTTTACCCGCACCGTGCCCCCGTCCGCGCTTTGACGGACAATAATTTCTTCAAATTCAGATTTGCTATTGGCAAGATTACGCGTACGCAATTGCAAACTACCAGCCGTCGTCTTCACTTCACCTGATGAGGAATTTAAGGACGTGCCCGAAATCGCTTGAGAGACTTCAGAAAAGGTCAGATTAAAACGCCTTAAATCAGTTTCGGAAATCTCTATCGTAATTTCTTCCTCGAGCTTGGTGATCATTTGCGTCAGCTCGCCGCCCGGTAATTTCGCCATCTCTTTTTGAATATCAAGAGAAAGACGCTGTAACTCTTTACGGTCTGTGCCCTTCTCACCGTAAAGCGCGAGAAACATATATTCAATTTCAATACCACCGCGCCGGGTTGACAAGCGAAATGCATCTGGCGGAAGATTATTAATTCCATCAACACGCGCTTTAACTTCGTCTAGCACCCGTTCAAAATCAGCCGTTACAAGTACATGAACCGTAACGCTTCCGCTGCCTTCGCGGGCATTGGCTTCAATATAATTAATCCCATCCAGCCCTTCGATAGATTGTTCAATGCGAGAAATAATCTGTTCTTGAATATCATTTGGCGAGGCGCCTAGCCATGTGCCCGAAACTTCGACGGTCGTAATTTTCGGCGCAGGAATAAATTCGCGTTCAAGTTTAAAAAAACCAAAAATCCCCATGAGAAAAATCGCTACCATCAAAAGATTGGCCGCGATTGAGTTTTTTACCCACCAGGAAATTAAGCTCTTCATGGTTTGCTTCCTTCAGTTTTAACAGCGGCAGAGCCATCGCCCTCACTTTTTTTCAAAGGTTTTGCGCCTTCGGCTTTTTTTGTGTCGGCTTTTTTGTCTTTACGGCCGAACCGCCTTTTTTTCTTGAGCTCGTCTTCTTTTTTCTTTTCCGCACGCTTAGGAGTTGGTGGTTCTATGAGAATTTTACTGGGGTCGTTTGCATCCAGAACCTTAAACTTAAGGGAAATTTGCGATTTCTCAAGCGGCGAGATGATCACAAGTTCGCCAGGTTCAACACCGCTGGCGAGCACAGCACGCTCTGCATTAGTATCAAGCACAACCGCATCGCGTGATTGAGCTTCGCCTTGATCGTTGACGACATAAACTTTATCTTCGGGTCGCAAGCTATCGCGCGGAATAACTAAGGCGTCATCAAGCGTTCGCCCAACAATCTCAGCATTCACAAACAAGCCTGGCGGCAGTGGAAATCCGTCTTCTGACATGCCTGCCCCAAAGGGATTTTTAACCTCTGCAATGGCCGATATTGTTCGTGTCTGAGGATCAAATACCCCGTCCGTGCGCACAATTTGGCCATTCCATCTACGGGTTTGACCGGCAATAATGGCCGATAGCACAACAGCAGGCTTGGGCGCATTGCTATTAACGCTTATGGACACAGGCAAACCAAGACGCGTTAAATCCGCATCATTAAGAGACAACGGGACTTCAATCGACTGTGTTGAAAAACAGCGCGCGACGCGCGTGCCGGCCGACACAAATTGCCCAACATCAACAAACCGTTCGCTAATACGGCCAGTAAAGGGAGCACGAACAACGGTGCGTGATAGCTGTAATTTGGCATTATCGAGATCAGCCATAGCCGATTTCATACCCGCTTCAGCTTCCGCTAATTGAGGTTTGCGAAGCGTCAAGGGAGAGGCCTCGCCGCCGCGGCCTAAGTCGAGCCAATCTTCAGCCGCAATCTGGCCCTCGGCCTTCTCGCGCACAACGACTTGTTCAGCCCGCGCAACAGCGGCCTCGGCGCGCAGAACAGCAACTTCAAAATCAGCTTCTTCAATCCGCAGCAGCACCTCACCTTTTTTGAACTGCCCGCCGGCCACAAATTGCGGCGACACATAAGTAATCTTGCCGCCAACTTGAGGGGACACATCTACCTCGGTGCGCGGACGGGTTTGACCCTGCACATTAACATCCAAAACGACCGTGTCTCGATAAGCGGGTACCGCCATAACGGCCAGAGTCGGGTCTCGTCTTTTTTGAACCTCAGGCTTTTTCTTTCCGGCTTGCATGGCCCCTAACCCGATAAAGGCGAAAACAAGAATCAAGATAGGCACGAGGATAACAAGACATTTTCTTAAAAATCCGCCTTTGCGCGACGCCCCCATACTTGGATGTACTGTCTGTGAGGTTGGGCTTGTATTCATTACATTCTTCCAAAAAATCGAGATGCTGCACACAGTCGAGCATCTAAATGCGTATTTTGTTTATAAAGCATAGCAGGCTTCTGCTTCACTGTTAATGCGGCAATGTGAATGCCGCTCTTTCAAAGTTTAGACAGCCCTAGTGAATTATTTTTCAGGCTTACAATTTGTGCGTCCGGCAGTATAGCCGTTTGCGTAATATCACCGCCGCCAAGCGCCACATATAGACGCACGCGATTGGCCAGACGTTCTTTGCGCGAATTGATAAGCTGACTTTCGGCATTTATACGGCGCGTCTGGCTATCAAGAAGATCAAAAATCGTGGCCAGACCTTCTGCATAACGCAGCTCCAAACGCTCTTCTGCTTTATTGGCCTCCCTTAACGATACGCGAAGCGCCGCCTCACTCTCCGCTAGGCGCTCTTCTGCATCAAGCGCATTTTCAACTTCGAGATAAGCTTGCAAAGCCGTACCAGCATAGCTTTCGAGCTGCTGGCGCAGGATCGCTTCTTGCTGAACAATATTCGCCTTCAATCGCCCCCCTTGAAAAAACGGGGCAGACAGATTGCCCGCAATATCCGCAACCAAACGATCAATATCAAATATGTTATTGAGTGCTGAGCCGCTTAAATTCGCTCCGCCATTAAATGACAGGCTCGGCAGCAGCGCTTTTCGCGCCACATCCACCTGAAGGCCTGCCGCCTGCATGCGCCGTTCAGCCGCTAAAATGTCTGGACGATGGCGCAGCACATAAGCGGGGCCGCCAGCTCCGCTAAGCTCTGGTAAGTCTGGAAAATCTGCAGAGGCTGCAAGATTCTCGTCTGGATATTCGCGAAGCAATACTTCAAGACTTCTGGAAAGAGCAGATTGAAGCCGCAAACGATTGGCTTGCAAGGCCTGCGCATTCGCGAGCTGCGAGCGCGCGAGGCGCACATCCGAACTCCCCGACACACCGCCTTCAAAACGGCGCGTGGTCAGCCGCAATGCACGCGCCTGCGTATCAACTTCGCGCACGGAAAGTTCAGATAACAGCCGCGCCTCAATAAGGTCAAACCACGTTTGAGTCACCTGGGCGGCAATCGCGAGGCGTACGCCTGCAAAATCAGCTTGGCTCGCCTGCGCTTCGAGGCTTGAACTGTCTACACCGTCGCGAATACGACCCCAAAGATCATATTCCCAGCTCCCATTCACGCCAGTACCGAGACCGGTTTGGCCTGAACTCACGCCGCCGCCTATATCTAAGAGGGCAGGATTGAACTCACCTGTAAAGTCTCCTGCAGCGCCGCCGTCTGGACTTGAGAGCAGGCTGCCAATATTTTCACTCCTTGAGGCCCGTGCACTCCCATTAATACTCGGCAATAGATTTGCTTTTGAAATGCGTAGTCTCGCTAAGGCCGCGCGGTAACCCGCTTCTGCAGAGCGAATATCAGTATTGGCGGCGAGCGCGCGCTCAACAAGCGAATCCAACGTCGAGTCAGAAAATTCCCCCACCCAGTCCGTACGCGGCAAATCAGCTGGCGCGGCTTCAACCCATGTCGTGTTCGGCGATTCGCCAGACGCGCCTATGGGCGAGACAGGCACATCTGCAGAGATGACAGCCGCCTCTGGTTTTAGCTTTAGCGCATCAAAGGTCGCGCAAGATGACAGGCCTAGAGCCGAAGCGCTCAAAAATAACGCCATAAACTTTCCGCTTATAGCGTTTGGAAAATATGGTCTGTTTTGCATGGCGTTAAGGCCTTTTAATTCTAATTACTGCGCCAGAGCGGTAAAAAACACCTAGGCATCGAATATTAACTCCTGATAGGCGTAAATTTTAGTGAAAGTCAATCAATTTTTATTGAAAAACAATAATTTCTATCGTTTCAATGCCTTTATCTCAATACGTAATACGCTATCTTTGCGGTCAGGTCATGATAATTTCTTGTCATGATTAGGGCGGTGTTTTACACGCGGGTCTGAATGGGTCCGATGTATACGCTCAAAACACCGCGTAACACCTAAAAATAACAAGGAACTTGATGACAACGCAAAGTGACGCGCTGACAAAGTTAACACGTTTTGACCGCGCGCTTCTGTCTTCGCTGGGACTTATCATCGTGATTGGGCTGGGCGCTCTTCTCAATGCGCCGTTATTATGGACCGCGGCGGCGGCGGGTCTGTATGTGACAGGCTTACAAGCCTATGGGCGTTTACCTCGCGAACGAGACCTAGCTGATCCCAATCTGAAAACTGACAGCTCTGATATGGGCCTGTTTGATCAACGCGCTATCGCAGACAACCTTTCCGAAGCCGTCTGGATTATAAATTCGCGCGAACAGATTATTTACGCCAATAAAGCGGCAGCAGGTCTTTTTGGACAAACGTCCCCAGGACGCCGCCTTGCGACTGTGCTGCGCCAGCCTGTCGTGACTCAAATGGTTAAAACAGTTCTACAAGGCGGCAACGCCGAACCTGTGGATTATCATGCCAGCACACCAGTAGACCGGCATTTACGCGTTACCGCCTCTCCTATTGACGTTGACCGCGGCGACGAGTCCTCTCGACGTTTTGCTATGCTTGTATTTTACGACGTAACAGATTTCGTAAAATTCGCCGCGACCCAAGGTGATTTTTTGGCCAACGCGTCCCATGAGCTTAAAACACCTATTGCCTCCTTGCTCGGCTATATTGAAACGCTGCGCGGTCATGCCAAAAACGACCCTGAAGCGCGCGAGAAATTTCTAGTTATTATGCAAGAACAAGTTCAGCGCATGCAGCGCCTCATTAACGATCTATTGTCTCTGCGCCAAATTGAAGTCAGCGAACATATCGCGCCAAGTGCGGCGGCGGACATAAAGGCTGCAGCTAAGTTTGCAATTGATACCGTCTCACCACTCGCAAAAGCGCGCGGCGTAAAGGTCAGTATTGATGGCCCTAAATCTCTCATCGTTAAAGGTCATCAGGACGAACTGATTCAACTCTGTCTCAACATCGTCGACAATGCGGTGAAGATGACGCCAAGCGGGGGGGCAGTATCTTTGCATTTATCACAAATCGAGACCTGGCGCGCGCAAGATTTTATTTCGGTAGAGAAAAATCCGAATAGCTCTAGCCGGCAGATCGTGACGCCCCCGCCGGCACCGCAAGGCTATGGCGTTGTACGTTTTTCTGATAGCGGTCCTGGTTTTTCACGCGAGCACATTCCGCGGCTGGGCGAGCGCTTTTACCGCATCATAGGTGACCGCAACTCTCACGATAAAGGCACAGGCTTAGGCCTGGCTATAGTCAAGCATTTGGTGGTGCGCCACCGCGGCGGGCTTTTAGTCAACAGCCTGCGCCGCGCAGACATGCAAGAGGCTCAGAGTGATGATCTCGTCACAGGCACGACTTTTACGCTCATTCTACCGCTCAAAGATTGATATGCGCCCCTAAAATCTGTTTTAAATTAGCTTTCGTAAAACTGTCATAGTTCTGTTATATATTAGTACGAATAGAGTCCAAAGGCGCAGAAGAGGTTACACATGCAACAACACGCAGATCACATTGTGCAAGGGTATGACGAGGATTTAAATTCTCTGACGACGGCATTGTCGGAAATGGGCGGACAAGTCGAATCCATGATTGTTGATGCCGTGCGCGCCATTAAAAAACGCGATTCCGCGCTCGCCAAAGAGGTCATAGCGCGAGACGCTGTCGTGAATGCACTTCAAGAAAAAATTGATGCCGACGCGCTGCGTATGCTGGCTCTGCGTCACCCTATGGCCGCTGACCTTCGCCGCGTGATTGGCGCCATACGCGCCGCCAGTGATTTAGAACGTATTGGCGACCTCGCTGAAAGTATTGCCCGCCGCGCGTTGACAATTAACGAATCTGAAAAACTTGATTTATCACGCGGTGTGACGCGCATGGGGAAACTTGTCAAAGCCCAGCTCAAGTCCGCGCTCGACGCACTCTTGAATGACAATGCAGACCAAGCTGTAAACGTTTGGCTACAAGACCAAGATGTTGATGAGCTTTATGCCTCGCTCTTTCGTGAGCTTCTCACCTATATGATGGAAGATCACCGCAATATACAGGCGTGTACAGGTCTCTTATTCGTCGCTAAAAATCTCGAACGCGTGGGCGACCACGCAACTAACATCGCCGAAATCGTTTACTTTTCCGTACATGGTCGCTCGCTCGTGCCTGAGGCGTTAAAGCAAATCGACGCCGACGGATAAGTTATAGAATCGCCGTGAAACCCTATGTATTAGTCATTGAAGACGAAGATGCTATTCTCACGCTCCTAGAGTATAACTTTCAAAAAGAAGGTTATGACGTTGGCCTCGCGGCCGATGGGGAAATGGGTTTGCTGATGGCGGCAGAGCGTACGCCGGATTTCATTATTTGCGATTGGATGATGCCCAAGCTGTCTGGCGTTGAGGTTTGCCGCCAGCTTCGCCGCAAGGACGAGACGCGCTCTGTTCCCATTATCATGCTGACCGCGCGCGGGGAAGAAACCGATAAAGTTACGGGGCTAGACTTGGGTGCGGACGATTACATCGTTAAGCCCTTTTCTATCCCAGAGCTTTTGGCGCGCGTACGCGCGCTTTTGCGCCGAGCCGCGCCAAGCCTTTTAGAGGATGTCATTCGGCACGGCGATCTTGAAATTGATCTAAAGTCTATACGCGTTAAGCGCGGCGGTGAGGATTTACATCTCGGCCCTACAGAATTTCGCCTGCTAGAGCATTTCATGCGCTCCCCAGGCCGCGTCTTTTCGCGCGAGCAACTTTTAGATACTGTGTGGGGGCGCGAAATCTACGTCGAAGCCCGCACAGTTGATGTACACATCGGGCGGCTGCGCAAAGCCCTTAAATCTGGCGGCGGCAAAGACCCCCTCCGCACGGTACGCTCAGCAGGCTATGCTTTTGAGCCGTCAATCCTGAAAGCCTAAACCTGTTTGTAAGCTTTAACGCGGCGCGCGCTTGGCTAATATGCGCTGAAGTGTCCGGCGGTGCATATTAAGGCGTCTTGCCGTCTCTGATACATTCTTCCCGCAAAGTTCATACACCCGCTGAATATGTTCCCAGCGCACGCGGTCAGCTGACATTGGGTTTTCTGGGGGTTCAGGCGCGTCCGACCCTGACGCAAAGAGAGCCTTGCAGACATCATCAGCGTCAGCTGGCTTGGCCAGATAATCCACCGCGCCGCGCTTAATCGCGGAAACAGCCGTCGCAAGATTACCGTAGCCTGTAAGCAGAACAACTTTGCAATCCGGACGTTTGTCATTGATAAGATCGACGATATCAAGACCGTTACCGTCTTCAAGCCGCATATCCAGTACAGCAAAAGCCGGCGTAGATATTGCAATTTGCGTGCGAGCTTCAGCCACACTTTCAACGGTTGTAACAGAAAATCCGCGCTGCTCCATTGCGCGCCCAAGCCGCGTACGAAAAGGGCCATCATCATCTAAAATCATAAGGCTCGCATCTGCGGGCAATTTATACTCAGTGTCAGACATGTTCTTACCTCTGCTTTAATCACTATATATGCACAACATATAAGTTTTAAAGCCCTATTTCTGGCGTAATAGCCATGCGTATTTGGTTTAATTACGCCCGCCGTCTATTTGCGTCATAATTTATGAACCTTAATCTACGTTAGGGCAAAGCCAAATGGGACGGTTATAGAGCGATTTACTTTCGCAGTGTGGGCGCTTAAACCCGCGCTATGAGAGTATTACTCACAGGAGCCGCAGGATTTATCGGCTATCACACCGCCAAGCGTCTGCTCGCTCGCGGCATTGACGTCATCGGTTTTGATAATTTCAACGACTATTACGACCCCGCCTTGAAACACGCGCGTCTGGCAAACCTCAAAGAATTTGCAAAGAGTTGTGACGCCTCACTCACATTTTTAACTCTCGACGCCTCTGATACGGACGCGGTTATGGACGTTTTTAAAACCCATAAGCCCGCACGCGTCATTCATCTCGCGGCTCAAGCGGGCGTGCGCTATAGTCTTGAAAACCCGCTCGCCTATGTGCGTTCAAATATTGTCGGCTTTACGAATATCTTGGAAGGGTCAAGGCTGCACAGCGTTGAGCATCTATGCTATGCGTCGACGTCCAGTGTTTACGGCGGCAATCGCCATATGCCCTTTTCGGAAGGCCATTCCGTTGACCACCCGCTACAGTTCTACGCCGCTACAAAGCGAGCCAATGAGCTGATGGCGCATAGTTTTAGCCATATCTACCGCTTACCAACGACAGGTTTGAGATTTTTTACCGTTTATGGTCCATGGGGCCGTCCCGATATGGCGCCGTGGCTGTTTACAAAAAACATCCTCGAAGGCGAGCCTATTAACGTCTTCAATCATGGTAATCATTCGCGTGATTTCACCTATGTCGAAGATATAGCCGAAGGGCTTGCACGTGTCAGCAGTATCCCTGCGGCTCCCGATCCAAATTGGTCAGCGAAAACGCCGAGCCCCAATAGCTCTGACGCGCCATTTCGCATTTATAACATCGGAAATGGCAGCCCCATCAAACTTTCAAAGTTCATCTTCGCAATCGAACAGGCCGTAGGTAAAACGGCTCAGAAAATATTGCTGCCCTTACAAAAAGGCGATGTACCAGATACATTTGCCGACACGCGCGCCTTACAAGACTTAATAAATTATACGCCGCAAACAGATATGCGCGACGGGGTCATAAGGTTTGTGAAATGGTATCAAGACTATCATAGCTAAGCCCCTATGCCTCTGGGGCTTTGTTGTCACAACACTAGGACAGCTGGGGCTTATTTAATTAAACCCCCGCAATTACGGCCTCAATAATGATATTTTGCGTCTCGACATCCAAATCAGGATACATAGGAAGGGCAATGACTTTCGTCATGGCATCTTCTGTATTCAAAAGATGGCCGCCTTCAACGGGATAGCTTTCATAAGCCGTTTGGCGGTGAATGGGGCGCGGGTAATATCGCGCTGACGGAATGCCGCTGCTGCGTAGTTTCGCTTGCAGCTCGTCCGGGTTCTCAACTTCTATGGTAAATTGCGCCCATGTATTGCGGATATGGTTATCAATCACTGGCACGCGCCGCACATGGTTTTTGAGGCGGTCTACATAACGTGCCGCCACGCGGCCGCGCATCTCCAGTTCGTCTTCGAAAACTTGCATTTTTGCCAACAATACGGCCGCTTGTATCGTATCAAGACGTGAATTTAGTCCAACGCGCACATTATCGTATTTATCCGCACCAGACCCATGCACATGCAAAGACTTCATAATGTCTATGAGTTCGCCGTCATCGGTCAGCACCATTCCGCCGTCGCCGTAACAGCCGAGCGGCTTAGCTGGGAAAAAACTGGTTGTAACAACATCAGCCCAATGGCTCGGCGGCTTCCCGCCCAGAGTTGTCCCAAAGGCTTGCGCGCAATCGGAAATGAGTTTTAGGCCATGCGCCTTCGCGATTGGGGCAAGAGACGGATAGTCCGCAGAGCGCCCGAATAAATCGACAACAATAACCGCGCGCGGCGAGAGTTCGTCATCCGCTATCACTTGCTCAATAGCGCGCTCAAGGCTTTCAGGACACAAGTTATAGTCGTCACGCTTAACGTCAACAAAGATAGGAACCGCGCCGCGCAGGGCAATAACTTCAGCCGTCGCGCAATAGGTAAAAGATGGGCAGAAAACGGCGTCACCTGCCCCAATGTTCCACGCCATCAACGATAGCAATAATGCGTCCGTCCCATTCGCGCAGCCAAGCGCATGAGACGTACCAGCATAAGCCGCGAGCTTTTCCTCAAGCTCGCGCACCTCAGGACCAAGAATATATTGACCATGAGCCAAGACGCGGGCGATCCCAGCGTCTATCTTATCTTTGATGCGCGCTTGCTGCGCGCCAAGGTCAATGAAATTAATGCTCATAACGCCGCTTAGCGGGAAACCGTGCTCAGGTTAAGCCTGTTTGGCACTCAAGAGGTACGCAAACTGCTCACTTATTGTTACCAAATACCCTTCCAGTCGAAAAAACGCCTGTTTAGTTTGTGATATCAAGCTTGCGCTGCTGCTGCAGCTTAGCAGAGGCCTTACTGCGCTTTGGCGCGCCATAATCACTTGAGGCCTTACCATAGCTATAGGAATAAGAGTCCATATAGCCCGCGGCTGGCGCGCTATACTTGGTCAACAAAACGCCCATGATTTCGGTGCCGCTTTTTCTAAGGCGTTCAATTGTTAGCCGAACAGAAGGCGCGCGAAGTTGATTAGCCTCTACCACAAGCAGCGTCGCATCAGCCTTGGCTCCCATAATGGGCGCGTCGGCTAACCCAAGTACAGGTGGGGAGTCGATTATCACGTAATCATAATTGGCTCTGGCAAAATCAATCAACGCGTCAAACCTCTGGCTCGACAATAATTCTGAGGAATTAGGCACAGACCCACCTGATGTCATCAGGTGCAAATTATTGTAATGCGTGGGCAATATATGATCTGTAAATTCCGTATCAGCCGATAATAGGTCCGACAGCCCCAATGTCCCGTTCTCACTTGGCGCGAATGTTGGACGGCGCATATCTGCATCAATCAAAAGAATACGTCCTTGAAGTCCTGCAAAACGCAATGAAAGCCCTAACGATGACACCGATTTTCCTTCACCAGGCCGTGTAGAGGTAATCTGTATAACACGCGGTCCTCCATTCGAGCTAAAGTATTGAATATTTGTGCGCAGCGACGCATAGGCTTCAGAAATTATAGTTTGAGAATTTTTCAAATTCTCTGTGATGTCAGCGCCTTTTTCCGCAACCGGAATAACACCCATAATGATTTGATTAAGCTGAGACTTGATGTCGTCTGGCGTTTTCACGCGGTCATCTAAAGTATCGAGAGTAAAGGCCAATGAAAGCCCCAATGCAGTCGACAACAACAAAGCCCATAAAAGGGTGTCAAATTTATTAGGCTTAATCGGCCTAAGCGGGGCTTGGGCAAGGTCAAGAATCTGAACAAGGTTAGGCACGTTTTTGTCCGCCGGAGCCACTCCATTCAGCCGGCTTAAAAGCTGGTCATATTGCGCACGCTGCGTCTCAACTTCGTCTTTGAGTATATCATAATCAACGGATTTTTTGGGTTGAGCCGCAACCGAGTTTTTCAATAGCGCCAATTGGGTATTTAAACTTTCTTCACGCAGTCTCATGCGATTAAACTCAGCATAAATTTCCGCCCGGCGATTTCCGACAATCTCTACAGTCTGCTGCGCAATTTTCTGATCAAGGATATCCATCCGTGACTTGAGGTCAATCATATCGGGAAAGTTAGGCTTAAAGATTAACTGCTTCTCCTGATATTCAGATTGGAGCGCCGCTTTGCGGTTTATTAGATCTATAATCACCGGATGGCTGAGCGCATAGGTTTCAAAGTTATTTCCAATGGCTTGCTGGTGATTTTGCTCGGCTGTAATACGGTCACTGCGCGCGAGGGAGAGTTCGGCATCAAGCTCGGCCAAAAGTGTCGTCACTGAAGACGTATTTTGAGGCTCGTTAGACAGCAGGACAGTCCCCTCCTCTGTGTAAACGACATCATTAGTCCGCGTATATTCAATCAGCGCCCGCTCCGCATTTTCAAGAGATGTTTTTGCCGACTGCAGCCGGGTTTCAAGAAAATCCCTAGCATAAGCTGTAGGATCAAAATCAGATGCGGCTGCGTTGTTTATAAAGCTGTTTGTCAAAGCATTTGTTATATCAGACGCCTTAGCGGGGTCAGAATGCTGGAAGCTAACCTCAATGAGACGCGATCGGCCTACAGCGTCGACCCCAAGGTTATCTTCAAAAGCCTCAACAACAATGCGAAATTTTTCATCGTCAAGTTTTGCCGCCCACACTGCATCATCAGCCGTATAAAAATATGTATCAGTGGTCAGATCAAGGGCTTTAACCACGGTCTTGGCAAGTGTTTGCGACCTGAGTAATTCAATCTGAGTTTCAAAAAACTCTTGCCCCACAAAAACATCTTCAACTTGGCCATTATCCAGAACCTTGCGGTCTTGCGGCTTAACCTCCAGCACTGAGACGCTGCGATAGATCGGCGTCACATTATTTACAATATAAGCAGTCGCCGTCGTTATGACGAAAATACAAAGGGCAATTAACCACCAATTTGTACGCAGAACATGGAGGATATACCAAAGTGTGTGGCTATTTGGAGACGTCTCATTAGCGAGATAGCTCTGTGGGCCTTGCTCAGCTATGGCGCGGCCGTATTGCGAAGGCTGGAGGTCGAGACCGGACGTATGAGAGGTGCTATCGATTGCGATTATCCTTTATCCCAAGCTGATCATCTTTATTTGGTGCGGTTATGAGCCTCATGCCCTTAAGACAACATCTATTACTTATCGGACCTACAAAATTCAAGATTAAAGACTGAGACGTCATTGACTATGTCTGAGAGCCTAAAAGAAGATCAGCTATAGCCTTTTGAATGATGGAAAAGTTTGGCGCAGATCACATTAAGTTATTCGGTATAGGGTGATTATTTCTTATTTGGACCTACTATGCCAATATGTATGAATACGAATCAGAACTAAAAAAATTTAACCGCCCCATTCCTGAGGTTCTTCATTTTATATTCTTGATCGCTTTTGGGGTTACATTATTTACTATTATATTCGCCTCGCTCTCTCCAGCAGAAGCAATTAAACCCTATGTTCGATATTCTGATAAGTTGATTCATTTTTGCGCTTATATGGGAATTTCAGTCCTAGCCCTAGGCGCCTTTCCCAAAATGCATCTGAGTTTAATTTTCTTAGGCCTGAGTTTAACTGGGGTAGCGGTCGAATTTTTACAAGGAAGCATGGGGTTGGGAAGAACCGCGTCTGTCGGCGATATTGCGGCGAACTGCCTAGGATGTGCGGCGCCTATATTACTATGGATGGCTTTCAGATTACTGTTACTTTCAAAACATTCATAATGCTGAGCGATTAAGCGTAACAAAGACTATCCGTCAGGCTGATTTAAGCCGGCAGCGAATGAGCAAGCTCGTAATATTTATCGGCGCTACCGGGTTCCTGCGATTAGAATTGCGCTAAGTAATGGGACTGTTTTTAGGAACTCATTAAATGCGAGCCTGCCAGTACTACCTTGTACGTAAACGATATCTTGAGGATGGATTGTCGGATCAGTAGCGCCCAATTGACGTATGTCTTTTAGATTGACGACTTTGACCTTTTTCTTACCTTCGATCTCGCGCACGATGTAAACTTCTTTAGCGTTTGCATATTCAGACAGACCGCCAGCCAAGGCGACGGCTTCTGAGAGGCGCACAGGTTTATTAAGTTCAAACACGCCGGGTTTCGAAACTGATCCGTCAACAACTACATTTCCGAGCACTTGCGCTTCACGCTTCACTGTAATATTTGGGCTTTGTAGATAGTTCTCGCCATATGCCGTTATAAGATTGCGTTGTAACTCTAAAGTGTTCAGCCCTGCTACTTTTTGTGTTCCAATTAACGGAAAATTTATATTCCCTTCGCGGTCAATAGGGTAGGTATTTGTGAGTGAGTCGACGTTGTAAACAGTAATATCCGCTATATCGCCGACGCGAAAACTATCCTGTTCCGCGTTGATGGCCAGTGTGCTTTCGGACACTTCCGGAAAATCTTGTGTGTAATATTCGCCATCAGCGAGAATATCGGGTGTTCCGCCGCTCGTACTGGCGCAAGCGGCAAGTGACACGGCTGCCGCAGAGACAAAGAGGGCTCTAACCCCAAATGCATGTGATGATTTATGTGATGATGTTAACATAGAAATCTCTTTTAGGTGTGCCGCTCTCATATTAGTAGGCTGCGCTAAATTCAATAGTCGGTACTGTTATATGGCAATAATGGCCTTTTTTCGCTCGAAATATGTCATATTTTAAAAGTTCTGTCAGCTCAAACATGCACGAGTAACTGCACTTTATTGAACTTCTGAGCGATTAACTATGTTCTACATAATAACATTAAAAGTTTGGAGCAAAAGCTTGAGGTCTTGGGAAAAGGATAGCTTTCGCATATATTCACTGTCTAAAGAAGCCTGAAGGGCAGCGTTTTCAGTGCCAACGCCTTTCACCTGAGCTAACCCCGTAATCCCTGGCTTAATCTGAAATACCTGCCGCATTTCCCGTTCATTTATTAACTCGTACTGAAGTTTCAAACACGGGCGAGGCCCGACGAGGCTCATGCTTCCGAGGAGTACATTTAGAAATTGAGGCAGTTCGTCCAATTTCGTTTTTCTCAAGAACCCGCCAACCTTGGTCACATAAGATTGTGGTAATTCATGTGTAGACACCATTGGGGCGGAATCGTACAAAGTTCGTAGTTTCAAACATTTAAACGGGCGCTGATGTCGTCCCAACCTTTCCTGTATAAACAAGGGATTTCCTTTAGATTCAAGACGTATCAGAACGAGCATAATGACTATAATAGGCGTCAGCAGAACCAAAGCCGCGATTGAAAATATGATGTCGAAAGGCCTCTTAAATATCGGTGTATTAAGCATTAAATTTCACTGACCAAAAATACTCTAATTTTCAAAAAATCGCATGAGGCTTTAGGGAACTCAGTATTTTTTCCAGACAGTCCGGTTCACATAATCCGTATAAGAGATAATAATCCGGACAACTTTGTCAGATACATTTGGCATAGAGTAATCCTGAACTTCGCGTATGAGGCGAACATCGCCACGCGGCTGCATCTCTAAGATTTGAAGGGCTTGCATGATGCGGGTGCTATCAAGACCTACCATCATAACAGCCGCCTCTTCAAACGCCTCGGGACGTTCATGCGCGTCGCGTATGTTCAGAGCTGGGAAGTTTAAGATAGAGCTTTCCTCAGAAATCGTGCCGCTGTCAGAAAGCACGGCTTTAGCGTATTTTTGCAAGTGGTTATAATCATGAAAACCCATAGGTTTCATGAGCTGGACATTTTTGTGAAAGCGAATGTTTTGGGCTTCGATTCTGTTTCGCGTGCGCGGGTGCGTGGACACAATAACGGGCATGTCATATTGAGCGGCGATATTATTGAGGCTTTCGGCCAGCATTGCCAGTTTATCAACGGGGTCAACATTTTCCTCGCGGTGAGCACTGACCAAGAAATACTGCTCAGCTTTCAGCGAGAGGCGCGACAATATATCAGAGCTTTCAATGAGCTCCAGATAATGATGAATGACCTCATACATCGGGCTGCCGGTTTTAATGATGCGGTCAGCAGGCAGGCCTTCAGCCAGTAAATATTCACGCGCAATACTGCTATAGACCAGATTAACATCCGCAGTGTGATCAACGATTTTGCGATTGATTTCTTCGGGAACGCGCTGATCAAAACATCGGTTGCCCGCCTCCATGTGGAAGACGGGGACTTTGTGCCGTTTTGCAGGTATAACCGCAAGGCAGCTATTTGTATCGCCCAAGATTAGCACGGCATCTGGTTTCTCTTGAGCCAGAACTTTATCAACATTCATGATGACTTTACCTATTGTTTCTCCCGCAGTCCCGCCGGCCGCTTCTAGGAAATGATCAGGCTTTCGCAGGCTCAAATCATCGAAAAAAACCTGATTTAGCTCATAATCGTAATTCTGACCCGTATGGCAAATAATATGATCGCAATATTGGTCCAATTTTGTAAGAACCCGCGAGAGACGGATAATCTCGGGGCGTGTACCGACAATCGTCATGACTTTTAATTTTTGTGGTGTTTTCATTTTCATATTCCTAAAGCGTCATAATCTTAATGAGTGCTCATCGATTTTGTATCCGGATTCTCACGGTCAAATATCTCATTTGCCCATAACATACATATCATTTCTGTCTCGCCTACATTTGTAATATCGTGCGTCCAGCCAGGGACTGTTTCCACGATTTGCGGTTTATCGCCATCAGTTGAAAGCTCATGCTTTTCGCCCGAAATGATGTGCTTAAAACGAAATAGCGCTTGGCCCTTAAGGACTAAGAATTTTTCAGTCTTGGTATGGTGATAATGTAGTCCGCGCGTGATGCCTGGATGGGCCGTAAAGAAAGAGAATTGCCCGCTATCTTCGGTTTTCAACATCTCTGAAAATACACCGCGTTCATCGCCATATACGGGGACAGTGTATGAAAACTGCTCGGGCGTTAAATAAGTCAGATAGGTCGAATAAAGCGCGCGGGTTAGCCCAGTGCCGACACGAGCTGTAATTAAGGTGTCACGGCTATCTTTGAAGCCCTTGAGCTGTGCGGCAACTTCGCCAACCGTCGTTTCATATATGGGGTCAATTTGCGGGTCAGTTTGTAGATCTGGGGAAGGCGGGGCACCGTCTAGGCAAGACAGAAAATTCCGGCAAACATCATCAATGTAAACAAGCCTAACTTTGGCATTCGGATCATTGACCTGAATATCTTTATCTTGAGCAATATTGTTACAAAAAGTCGCGACGAAAGAATTATAATTAGGCCGGCACCACTTCCCAAACACATTGGGGAGTCGGTAAATCCACACAGATGCATTTTGGCGCAGCGCATAATCACGCAGCACCGTTTCGGCTTCTAATTTTGAACGGCCATAAGGGTTGTCTTGCGCGGCTTGGATAGAGCTTGAAAAAACAATCGGCGTGGATTTACCTTGCTCGGTTAGATTGTCTGTGATGCGCTGCGTTAATCCAACATTTCCGGTTGTGAACTCCTTTGGATCAGTTGGCCTGTTAATGCCGGCGAGATGAAAAATAAAATCCGCCGCCTTAAGCGCGGAGTCCAGAGCGGTCTCTGAAGTCTCGCGCGTAACCGGCAGCACCTCATACTCGCGCTCATCTAAATGCACGGTCATGTTTTTACCGATGAAACCAGAGGCTCCCGTCACGATGATTTTCATTTAGCCCTCTTTTGCTGCATCTGGCGTATAATTAAGCTTTGATTAGATCTTGAATGAATTCTAGCCTCATCAAAAGTTCGGCCATGCCGTCAACATCAAGCTGGTCAGTGTTGTTGGAGTTATAATCTTCAATTTCTGACAGGCGCTTATCGCCGGCTTCGACATATTTGCTATAATTTAAATCCCGGCCGTCAGGTTGCACGCGGTAAAAATCGCCCATGTCCTCGGCGACAACCATTTCTTCGCGAGAGAGCAGTACTTCATGTAACTTTTCGCCGTGGCGCGTACCAATGATTTTAACAGCATGATCTGGTTTATCTATTACTTTTAAAATAGCTTTGGTGAGCGTGTCGATTGTTGCAGCAGGCGCTTTTTGAACAATAATATCGCCATTACCGCCGTGCTCAAACGCAAATAAAACAAGGTCAACCGCATCGTCTAGCGTCATCATAAACCGGGTCATTTCTGGATTGGTAATTGTGATCGGTTTACCCGATTGCACCAGGTCAACAAATAACGGAATGACAGAGCCGCGCGACGCCATCACATTACCGTATCGCGTTCCGCAAATAACCGTCTTCTTCGGGTCTAGATTACGAGCTTTGGCGGTCATGACTTTTTCCATCATCGCTTTGGAAATACCCATAGCGTTAATGGGGTAAACGGCTTTATCGGTGGAGAGACAGACAACGCGCGACACACCATTTGCAATGGTGGCTTCCAGCACATTCTCTGTACCTATGACGTTGGTTTTTACCGCTTCCATGGGGTGAAACTCACAAGACGGAACTTGTTTAAGTGCGGCCGCGTGATAGACGAAGTCGACCCCTCGAGTGGCGCTCAATATAGCATTATAATCGCGTACGTCGCCAATATAGAATTTCAGCTTTGGGTTGTTATAGGCCTTGCGCATATCGTCTTGTTTTTTCTCGTCGCGCGAAAATACGCGTATTTCCCCGATATCCGTATCAAGGAACCTTTTAAGGACGGCATTCCCAAAGGAACCCGTGCCCCCAGTGATCAACAAGACGCGGTCCTTGAACATTGTATCTGTCATTATTATCTCTCTTTTGAACGCGAGGGTGTAGGCGAAGCAGTTTCAAAAAACTGCATAATGGTCTGCCTTGCAAGATTTGTGCTGAAATAGTCCTCCAGGACACCTCGGCAATTATACTGAAAGCGTTTCTGGCTTTGCAAGACCTTATTAATCATTGCGGTAAATGCGGCTTGGTCAAAACTATCGATAAGACAGCCGGCGCGCGCGTCCAGCATAGCCATAAGATCATTTTTAGGATTGACGATGCCTGCAACTGGAATGTCATTGGCCAAATAGTTTAAGGTCTTTCCGGGCACGTTGTGTGTCGTATTGCGCACGTCTAGTGAAATAAGCCCTATGTCTATCTCCGCTAAGACCTCAAGATATTCAGCTTGAGGAACTGGCGGGAGATAATGGCATTGCGGCGCAGCCTCACAGAGCGCTTTGACGGTCTCTTGGCGGTCTCCTCGCCCAAGAAATATAAACGATAAAGGACGCTCCTGTGAAACTGTATCCGCGAGCTTCACAAAAGCGGTAATGTTTTGAGCGATGCCTAAATTGCCGCCGTAAAAAAATAACGTGTGGTCTTCTGGAATTGAGAGCGTGTTTCGAATGTTAGATGTTTTTGAGGGGGCGGCATGTCCATGTTCGTCATGACCCACATTTGCTTTTTTAAGCGGCGACGTGACCCAATTATAAAGCACATCTACAGGGTAGTTGGATCCAAACTTATCCGCAAAATCAATGACGTTCTGCGGAGTTTGAGCGCCAATCATATCCGCAGCCGCGTAGTTTTTACGCTCATGATATTTGAAGAATAAACTCAGCGGGGAGTTGTTTTTTAATATCCCTGTGTCGATTGCCCATTGGGGAAAAATATCTCTCAAGACGAGGTAGCTGCGGCAGCCCCACATTGATTTGAGCGCGCGCACTAAAGGGTGAAAAAAAATAGACGGTGAATAATATATAATGCCGTCGACAGACATGTCTTTAAACGCCTTGCCATATGTCTTGAGGGCATGGCGCGATAAACTCATTTCATGGCGAAGGCGCTTAATCTTGTCGAGCACGCCTTGGGCTGGCGGCATGGGCTTCATAGGGAACCCATACACTGAGACGCCGTGATAATCAGCCATGTAAGGCCTGCACTGGTTTGATGAGATCTCACGCGGCGGCACAGGCGTGATCACGCTTACTTTGTGCCCCTCTGATAGCAATGACAGCGCGAGATCCTGCATCATTTTGGACCCGAACTTGACGCTTTCTGGCATGAAATCGTCGAAAATTATCACAAAGTGCTTTTGTGTCATGTCCGCTTTCAGTGCCATTTGTGATACGCAGGTTCTAGTTGAGACAGGCCTTAGCCTATGATTGCCATGTTTGGAAGTCTAAAGGTGTGCTGAATGTATTGGCTTAAATTTCGTCTATTGGGCGTGAGAGCGCCGCCTATGCAAAGTTTTGGGAGATAAGCCTAGCGCCATGTTAGCCCGCGCTATATAGCGAGCTGAGCTGCTGCCGCAGCCATAACTATTCTTGTGGACCGCTTTGATTTTTTAATGACTATTTCATTTCGCAAATTATTGAGCTCACCGTGGATGCTCTATGCTCTGCGCGGCGGCGTTGTGGGATTACAGCTCTTCTCCGCCCTTTTACTCGCTCGGTTAATGGGTGTCGCAGAATTTGGTGTTTACGCGGTTCTATGGGCAGCAACTTTAATTACGGCGACTTTAATTTCTATTGGCGGGCCTAATTTTTTACTTAAAGCCGTGCCCGCACGCCGTACCAACGGTATCAAAGAGGAGCCCTTTTTTAGGACGCTTTGGATTGTCTTTATCGGGCCGTGCCTTGCCGCTGTTTTAGGGTTTCTGGCGTATACATACATTGCGCCCTATCTGCCGCAAGACCGTTTGCCACCTGAGAAATTCTTATGGCTCATTCTCGGATCAGCTCTTGCCTATAACTTTATGCAATGCCTTGTCGTCTATGTGCGAGAAGAAGTTAGCGATAATTGGGGAATGCTTGTTCAAGATATCATGCCGCATATGTTTTTCATTATCACGGCACTGGTGTTGTTTTTTCAGCAATCGTTATCAGCGCAGCGCTTATTTGAAATGTTTTTCTATCTCATGTTGGCCCTCGGTTTGTGTCTGATTCTTGGACTAACGGCCTTTAGGAAGTTGCGGCTGGGTTTAAAAGTAAGCCCTTATGAAGGGGGGCAGACATCATTTTGGTATTATGCAGTGTTCGGCGCGCTGTCATCACAATTAGATGTTGTCCTGGCAGGGGCGCTGTTCTCCCCTCAAGTCGTCGGTATTTATACGATTGTAAAACGTATGGCGAACTTTACCGCCTTTCCGGGTATTGTCGCCTATTGGGCGATTAGCCGAACGCTGTCGGGGACGTTTGCGGTTGGCGATATGGCGGGGCTGCGAAATCAAATTCGTTTGGGCGCTAAATTAGTGTTTCTGCCCGCGATAGCCATTGGCGCGATCATTTTTCTAAGCCATCCCTTATGGGCCAAGGCGTTTGACGTGCCTGATACGCCGCTGTTGATACCCCTTACACTCGCGTTGGTGGCAGGAAACCTTGTTTCCGCATTTTTTAATGTGACCGTGTTAGCGGCGCACCAATGCGGGTATATTGTGCAAGGATTATACTCTCGAGTTTTTGCTGTATTTTTGTTGTTTAGTTTGACCGTAGCGGTGGCTTTTACGGGGTGGATAACACCCATTGCCTTAGCCGTTTTTTGGGCGACACACGTGTTGGCGTTCAATATGATATTATGGTATGTGCTAAAAAGAGGCATCAAGGTAGACACCTCTATTTTGAGCTTGTTTTCAAAAACACACGATAAGGCATCGCTATGAGTTACCTTTTTATGGGAATTATTGCGCTGCTGGTTGTACTTATTCCTTTCAGCCTGTCTAATCGGCACGGCCGGTTTCGGTTTTCGAACCCTTTGTTTGTACTGTCTATCAGTCTCTTGATTGGCACAGGGGTGAAAACTATTGGGCTATTTTGGGCTCCAGAACTTTCTTTTTATAATGTCAATAATCCAACATTAGCAGGTCCGTTGAGGGGTTATATCTTCACGTTTCTTTTTGTCTGTCTCATGTGCGTGGGCTATATGGTCAGCGTACGCCGCACGCGCCAAATTGATAATCCTGTTTATGCCCTACAAAACGCGCCACTTATTTTACCAGATTCACGTGTCGCGCTAGTGCTGCTGACATCTGTTGGCGTTTTCTTAGTTACAGCTTTTTTCTACACTCGCGCGCATTCTTCGGGTGTATCACTCGCAGGACTGTTCACTTTTGATGGGCTTAAAACAATTTCCCGGTACAAAGTGGATTATATTGAGGGGAATACGGATTTCGGAGCAACCTATGGTCATATTCGTATTTTCTTTACCTTAATTATTTTCAGTCTTCTGATTTTGTTTACCCAACTCTACGTCAGGCGAAAAAGCGTTGTTTTGATTGGGTCTATCGCCATCATAATTATTTTAAATTTCATAGTGGCTATTATGCTAGGCAAGAGAACAGATTTGGTGATGACTATCCTATTGCTTGTCTTGATTCATTTTTGTTATCGGCCGCAGGTCAAGGTTAAATTGATTGGATATGGGGTCGTGGCCTTATCCGCTATCTTACTTGTTTTTGGATTAATGACTCAAGCGCGTGTTAACGAGAGCGTTGATGACGTTATTACATTAGCGGTATTAGAACCGATAATAAACCAAGTGGTCTTTTCAACATACTTTTTCGATATTAATATTATTAGTCTTGTGATTGAAAATATTAAAGAGGATGAATTTCTCTATGGAAAATCCTACGTCGATTGGACAACGAGTGTTATTCCCCGTATTTTATGGCCAGATAAACCGGCGACATCCTTAGGGCAATATGTCACTAATGTAATAATGGACCGCCAGGCTGGTCTTGGCGGATGGGTCGCGACCATTACGGGTGAGGCCTATATAAATTTCGGATGGTTTGGAGTTCTTATTGGCGGCGCCTTTGGTATGTTTTTCAGAAAAGCTGAAGAGTTTTTGACTAGCATAAAGGCTTTGGCTTATTTTGGGGGTCCTTGGTTTTATATTTTCTTTCTGTATCAGTGGTGTTGGCATTTGCCGCAAACATCTTTTTCAATCTTTTTTGCAGGTTTCCTCTATAATACTGTTTTGGCCATTTTTGTCTTATTCGGTTTGAGAGGAATTTCCCTTAAACTCCCTAAAAATCGTTTCAGCATGGAGACATCTTATGGCATATGAGGGTGGATTCATTATGTTGATACCACGCTTGATCGGGAAAATCAGACGTCTCAGCGGCGATAAAATAAGTAATTTCTTATTAAGACGTGCATTGCAGTCAGTGGGAGCGGGCACACGGTTTCAAAGAAATGTCTGGGTGCACAATCCACGTCTCGTTGATATAGGCAAAAATTGTATTATCACGAGTGGTGTTATCATTGGAACAGAAATTCCTAATAATCGCTGCAAAATAGGTGATAATGTTCAGGTTAATGTTGATGTATTACTCGATCATTCGGGCGGACTTGACATTGGTGATAACACTTTGATTTCTCAAGAAACGATCGTTTACACACATGACCATGGCTTAGATCCGCGCTCCAAACCTGTGCCCCTACATAAGACAATCGGGCGTGATGTATGGATCGGCACGCGGGTTATTGTTTTGCAAAGCTGCCAAAACATTGGCGACGGAGCCATCATAGGTTCGGGCGCTGTAGTTACCAAGGACGTTGCGCCTTATACGATTGTGGGAGGGAACCCTGCACGCGTTATCGCAGAAGTTCCGCTAGATCAACGTAGGGCTTAATTTAGGCAGATTAACGCCATTACCCCCAACTCCTCACGCTAGGGATTATACCATATAATTTTTCGGCGGCGACTTCGCAATGCCCCGCAGACACAAAGGGGCAAGCTAATAGAAATGCCGTATTGGGCGTGGCCATTAAGCCAACCAAAACTTGGGAATAACCACTGAAAGACCGGCTATCAAAGTCAAAAATTCGCGTGATTTGTTTCCAGCCATCGTTAGGCGTCAGTTTTTGCGGGTCTATAACCTTTTCGCCGTCTAAATAGAGCGTCTCCCGCGGGGATTGAGTGAGGCCAACTTTCCCTGTCAGGACAATAACATGATAGTTCATTGTTAGCTGCGCCGTTATCGGGGCCGTTCTATTCTCTACGCAGCGGTAATAGTTCTCATTTTCGATAATTGCAGCGCCTGCTGACGTCCCCGTTCCAGATGTAATGCGAAGAGCGAAAAACTCTACCCCAAAACGGCGGCTATTTCCCGGCGATTTTATGCGGTCAATTAAAGACACAATGGTTGGGTCTAGCGCGGCAGCGGAGCCGCCATAGCTTTGTGAATTCGACGTATATTTAGGGCCCGCTCCAAAGCTGGCCCCATTATAAGGCGTTAAATATTGCGGCGCCGTAAAGTTAGGGGCTTGAAACGATGTTGGCTCTGGCGTGCCAGAAAACCGGCCCGCATCGTTAAACAGATTAACGGGATAGGTGATAGGCTGGGTATTCGGAAAGCTCACGGAGGCGCTATTGCGATCAATCACTAAAGCCTCTTTCCAATTTTCGCCATCAGGGGAGACTTTTATATGAAAATCATCATCCCCAGTGAGCCCAGTTTCGGCACGGCCCGCATAGGCCGATTGGTAAAGCTGCGCCGCTGTTTTGCTGGAGTCTTGCTTATTGATGACCAGCTGAACACTGCCTGTCCCCGGCGCGGTATCATCATGAGAGAGCAAAACACTATTAGATTTCACGGCCAAGCGGTTATGTGTATCCGCCGCTGTGTTAACGCCAAACTCCAAGACCTGTGATGATGTGCGGCCTGTAGCCGTTAAGGTCCATTCACCGCCAGAAAACACTAAAAGCTGCTGCGCGGCGATGTCCCAACATATCCAGCCTGTTTGCGGCTTCAAAAATGTCCAAGCATAGCCATCATAAACGGCGATATGGTTTTCCTGCTCAGCCCAAGCTGCAGTCGCCCCCATGGGTATTAAATACCTCTCACCACTGTTCGGTTCAGAGGGCGGACTGTCTTGTGTTCGGGTCTTAACCGCTAAATGAACTAGGCTATCTAGGCGCATTATAGCTTCGTTGTGGGTCACGTGTTTCATCGCCTGACCTGGCATAATAAATGGCAGGGATAAAAGAGGAGTTTTACTCATAAAGGCACCTAAGCTTAAAATGGAACTTATCTTAAGTTACAAGCTAAATGTAGAGTGGGGATATATTTTGAAATTATGGGGCATGGCCTAGCGAATGTGCCGCCTAGCGGGACTATTAAATGCTCAATAGAGAGGCGGTTTTAAAATAGGAATGAAATGAAATTAACCTATTACGATTCCTTTGTGTCGTGACTTTCGCCTAATACCTAACAGTTTTTCAAAGGATACCTATGCGCAGGATGATTGACTTGACACATGATAGGCAATCCAATAACCGAGCCGAGAACAGC
>CAZFWZ010000004.1:0-42403 GCA_964522765.1 uncultured Caulobacterales bacterium
GGCCTTATCCGACTAAAGTCTCCTAAATGCGAATAAATCTCTAAAAGCTAATTCACCTAATGAGTTGAAAACGCAATAATCCTCATCGCGGATATTAGCCGAACGGTTTAAAACACCCAAAAGAACATACTCAAATAAAAAGACCCTCAAGTCTGAACATTCCGAAAAAATTGAAAGGCCCCTTCACTATAAATTGAAATCAACAGTGCACACTTTATTGTGATTATTTTCGTTATATTCGTGAGAAGACCTTCTCTCTCTTATCTTTATACAATTCTTGCGAAACTGCGGCGAGCAGCCCCTTAAGAGAGACATTACAATGAGCAAACCTTTATTTAAACTTACTTCAATAGCTTTTTTAAGCTTTGTTATTCCAACCCAAGCGTACGCAGGGGCTTGGACGGCTAAGCAAGGCGAGAACTATTTGAAAGGTGCGGTTAATTATTTCGATACCAGTAACCGTTTTGGTCCGGAAGGCACGTTTGAGAATTTTAGCAATAAGAATTTTAATGTCTATTGGGAACATGGCATTAAAGACGATTTAACATTCTTTGCGACAGGCTCGTTAACGGAAATAGAAAACCGTGCTGATGGTGTTGAAACATCAACTACAGGTGTCGGCGATATTGATGTCGGACTTAAATACCGCCTTATAGACGGGCCTGTAATCGTGTCCGTGCAAGGACTTTTTAAAGCGCCATACCTTTATAGTGAAAATTCAGAACTGCCCTTGGGCAATGGACAAGAGGATTTTGAAGGTAAATTGCTTTTTGGGAAATCCTTTGGCGACCTGGGTTACGGCGGGCTTGAAGTTGGCTACCGCGTGCGGACTGAGGCTCCCGTCGATGAATTTCGCTATCTGGTCGAATATGGATTTGATCTAAATGATAAGACTTATCTACGGACGAAATTAGACGGCATTCACGCGGCTAGCAGTTCAGACTTACAAGATGACTTTACTGTACCTCTTTCGCCAGAGGCCGCATTTAACCCTCAATTGCCGCTCGAATTTGACTTAGGGCGATTGGAATATACCGCCGGCTATAAATTTGCTGATGGCTTTGCGGCTGAAATTACAGGAACGACCGCTGTATATGGCGACAACACTCTAAAAGGTACAAACATTCAGTTTGCAGTTGTAGCATCGTTCTAAGTTCTAACTAACGTGTCATTCCTCGCTTATAGCATACTTGGGATTCATTACGCCCTTGTCTCCATTCTGTGTTTATACGGTGCCCACCGTATATATCATAGTTGGGTCGCAAGGCGCTTGATGAAAAACTTGGACGATAAGCCAAATTTTATACAGCCGGCTTTAGATGTCACGCCGCGCGTCACGATTCAAATCCCATTATATAATGAGAAGTTTGTAGCCGCGAGAATCATCGATTGCGTCGCAAAATTTGAATACCCAATCGATAAAATACAAATTCAAGTCTTGGACGATTCGACGGATGAGAGTGTCGATATCGTCGCGGAACGTGTCCAGTATTACAAAAATATGGGATATGATATTAGTCACGTCCGCCGCGATAATCGCGAGGGTTACAAAGCGGGTGCCCTTGCCGCAGCCATGGACCATGTTAAAGGCAAATTTATCGCAATCTTTGATGCTGATTTTATTCCCAAAGCTGATTTTTTATCCAAAACTATTCCTTTTTTCAAAGATAGTAATGTTGGTCTCGTTCAAGCCAGATGGAGCTATTTAAATACGCAGACCAACATACTCACACAGATTCAATCTATCATGCTAGATGCCCATTTCGGCGTTGAACAAGTCACACGATATGGGAAAGGCGTGTTTTTCAACTTCAATGGAACCGCTGGTATTTGGAGAAAAACAGCTATTATAGATGCTGGTGGGTGGAAAGCCGATACGCTTACGGAAGACACAGACCTGAGCTACCGAGCTCAAATGCGCGGATGGAAGTTTATTTATCGTCCTGAGATTCATTGTCCCAGTGAAATACCTGAAAGTATGAAAGCCTTTAAAGTCCAACAGCATCGCTGGGCTAAGGGCACAATCGAAGTTATGAAAAAACTATTGCCGACAATTTGGTCGTCTAAAATTTCATTACAGCAAAAAACCGAGGCCAGCCTGCATCTGACTGCCAACATCACCTATTTGCTGATGTTCATAGATAGCTTATTCTTTTTACTCCCGACGGTTCATATTCGGCAACAAATGGGACCAAGCCTTTTTGCGTGGCTTGATATCCCAATTTTCGCATTTGCTTCGTTGAGCCATGCGTATTTCTTCCTGAGTGGTCAAAAGCGTCTTTACGGGAAAGTGTCAGATAAACTTCTTGTCCTGCCAGCACTTCTTGCAACCTCGATTGGTCTGGGCGTGAACAATGGTCGCGCAGTTATTGAAGCCATAATTGGCTATAAGTCAGGATTTGCCAGAACTCCGAAAATTGGTGATAATGCAGGCCTAATGCCCATTCAAAGTAATTATAAAACACAGAGTGAAAACTGGGCGACAGTTTTAGAACTTACCTTGGCATTTATTTATAGCGCTTTCCTCGCTTGGGCGATTTATAAAGCCTACTGGATTGTGATACCGTTCTTAGCTCTATTTGCCATAGGTTTCTTCTACACCTCTGTTTCTAGTCTTAAAGAAAGCTTTTCTACTCCTCATAGAATAAACGTAGCTAAGAAAACCTCATTTCCGCTCAAACAGTCAAAACCGAGCGATGCACCCGAGGATAGCCATCAACCTCACTATCGTAAATTAGTTCTGCCCGCAGAATAAGACCGTGAAATCTTCGTCAAGCATCAGACCGCCCACATCATGAACGCTATAAGATTGAGCACAGCCGCATCTGCCGGGTTTTTCTTAATGCTAATTATAGGCGTTTTTAGTCTCCCTGTTCTTTTTCCCGCACATATTGGTACGGGGTATATTTGTATATCATTAGCGATGACGGTCCTTTCCGTTTCCATTTGGTATAATAAACTTGTAACGCCTCGCTCAGCTCTGGTTTTAAGCTTAATGGCCTGCATAATTTTAGGGGTATTGCTGCCCTATACGTCTAATGACTCAGATCGGTATTTGTGGGATGGCGCGGTTTTTCTCTCAGGTATAGACCCTTACATAACCCCTCCTAATGACCCTTCTGTCGCCCAGCTTCGCACTATATGGCCAACCCCCGAGGAGCATGCGGCCTATCCGACGCTGTATCCGCCGGGGGGTCTAAGCTTATTTGCACTCTGCGCCCTAGCAGGGCCAACATTTGGCATCTGGATTTGGAAATTCATGACGACTGCGGCGGCCATGCTGACACTCATCTTGACATATAAACTGCTGAAAGAGAGACATGAAACTCAGAATTTTCACTTAATTGCCTTTAGTCCACTCTTATTACTTGAAGCGCAAGTTGGGGCGCATCTCGATATATTTTCCGCGCTAGGCATCATTGCCGGCTTATGGTGTATTGAAAAAGATAGGATTTTATGGGCTGGTATTATTATTGGCCTGGCGGCGACAACTAAAATTCTTCCGGCTGTGATTATTGGACCCTATTTATTTTACCTAAAACCACGGCAATCACTGACGCTTTTTCTAGGATCCGCTGGAGCTTGGTTAAGTGTTTATCTTGTTACATTCGGCTTTGGGTATAAGCCTCTTGGTCTACTGCCGACCTTCTTTGAAAAATGGCGAGGCGGCGCGCCCATTTTTCCGCTTTTAGAGAGCGTTCAAACCGTTCTTAAGGCATCAAATCAAACATTTATAACAGCCTTATTTGGTATAGCGCTGTTAGGCTTTTCAGCGAGCGTACTCTTAGCTTGGAATAAAAAAATTGAAACGGCGGTCTTACTCAGTTTAAGCATCCCTTTGCTCTTAAGCCCCGTTTTATTTCCGTGGTATCTTTTAGCTTTTATTCCCCTCTTCGCGTTAAGGCCAAGTTTCGTGTTATTCGCGGCTATAACGCTGGCGCCCCTCTCATATATAGTCCTGAATAGATGGCTGTCTGAAGGTGTCTGGGAACAATCTACTGTGCCAGATTATATCTTACTCATGGGCATAATAGCAGGTCTATTCTTAGATCTTTTGATGGAGCGTGCTAAAAGGCAAAATAGAAGTCTCATAGAAAATTGAAGCGCCGCCATAAGGCGATACCCCTCACGCCCCCGTGTAAAATCGCTCACATATTATCGCCGCTGTGTGACGCGGCTTGATTGGAGAGGTGATGAAAACTGCGGCATAAGGAAGATGTAGAAAGAAAGGAATATCCCATGACTGTACTCTCAATTTTAAACAAACGCCCTTGTCTTCCAGGTAATCTGACTATTATGCATTTAGAAAGTAAGCTCAAACGTTATGAGCGTAAAACCCAAAAGCCGAATGCGACTGAAAGTGATTACATCACTCGCGACCGCGTAGCTTTGCAGCTTGCTGAAGCTAAAACCTATCTGTGTTAATTTAGCCGCCTAAAGGGCTTTCTATTAACGCCTTTGTATAAACGCCTAAGGGCGCTGAATATCAGCGTCCAAAGCGCGGCGTGCCGATACCCATACATAAAAGGCTCACATAAATGTGAGCCTTTTCGCAACAAACGTGAATTCCTGCTAACCGCTAAATATGGAAACAGGGTTTACCTTGATCCCTAAACCTCATAATGGAGACCTAAATGAAACGCCTTACTCTTATTGCACTTACCGCCGCCACGCTCAGCTTTACCGCTGTACCTGCCTTCGCTCAGTCGTCTTATGGCGGCACGTCAGGCGGAAGCTATAGCAATACCAACAACACTATCAGTAGCGCCCAGCGCGCAGCTGAAAGAGAAGCTCGCAAGGCTAAGAAGGAAGCAAGAAAACTAGAAAAGGCGAGAAAAAAGCAAGCTAAAGCAGAGGCGAAAGCCAGAAAAGAACAGGCGGCGCTGAAAGATCATTCGTCTGCGACAAATGCGAAAACTGTAAAAGGTCATTCATCTGCAACTAACGACGCAATGTTGAAGGAAAAGGCCATGAGGAAAGAAAAGGCTATGGTGAAAGAAGCTAACGTCGGTCTACCAACAAATTGCCCCACAGGTACAACAGCGCAGCCTAACGGCACCTGCATGCTTAACTAAGCTACTTGGGGGGATAATTGCAGCTCATTATGCACCGCATATTCCCACTATTTTCAGCCTCTGCCATTATCTTGGCAGGGGCTCTTTTTTGTCTCAGGCTTCTAACGCCAGCCTTTGGGCCTGGCACGGAGACACTAGACCACCCCGTTATTGCCTTATGCATCGCCATGATTATTGCCGGCCTTGCGTGGATGGCTTTCATCCCAGCTTTGCGCCGCCAGGCCGCGCTGCCTCGGGCGATCTTACCCATGATTATCGTGCTAGGTCTGGCCCTGCGTATTCTGTTTTTCGGATCGAGCCCTGTCTATGAAAATGACTATAAGCGCTATCTTTGGGACGGCGCTGTCACTGCAGAGGGCGCAAATCCATATAAGTATAGCCCCAGACAGATATATGAGGCTGGCCAACCCGGCGCGCGTTCCGTGCCAGAACTAGCGACTTTAGCCATTTTCTCTAATGAGAATGATTATATTACAAGCCATATTAATAGCCCCGATTTGACAACGATTTATCCGCCCGCCGCGCAAGGCGTTTTTGCGCTCGCCTATATTATTGCACCTTTTAAGCTCTGGAGTCTAAAGCTCATATTTCTCGCAGCTGAGATGTTAGGGCTTTTAGCGTTACTCATGGGCCTTCGCGGCCGAGGACTGCCGCTCGCGTGGAGCGCCCTTTACTGGCTTAATCCCATTATTATACTCACGACCTATAACCAACTTCATATGGATATCTTACTCGTTGCGCCGCTGCTTGCCGCGCTGCTGTGGTCAGGACGCAGCCCGGTTAAAACCGCCCTTATGCTAAGCCTCGCGGCGGCCATAAAATTATGGCCCTTATTACTTGCGCCCATTTTATTTCGCCAGTGGCGGCATAAACCCATTGTTTATTTTGGCATGGCAGGACTCATTGCCGCTCTAACGCTGCTCAGCCTTATGCCTATGCTACTGTCTTTACATGAAAGCGCTGGGCTTTTGGCCTATAGTGCCAATTGGACAAATAGTAGTTTTCTATTCCCCGGTGTGCGAGATGTCCTAGGGCTGTTTCTGGAAGATCCGAATAGAGGCGCGCGCTATGTTATAGCCGCCTTCTTGACACTCATGAGTTTATGGTATGGATTTATCTCACCGCAAAACATAGATACCGCGCCCGTGCATCTCTTGCTACTGAGCGCGAGTTTCATATTTCTATCCCCTACGGGTTACCCGTGGTACTTTATCTGGTTTCTTATCTTTTTGCCCTTCACCGTGCAGCATTGGTCTACGCGCGGGCTGGCGTTATTAACAGTGGGCGCAGCGGCCTATTTCGCGCGTTACCAACTTGGCGAATCCGGCCATTATGAAATATACACAGATGTTCTACTCCCCTTAGAATTTGGGTTGCCATTGCTCGTGCTGATGTGGGACGGCATGAAAGCGAGGCAGCATGTCTAAGCCCATCATTAAACTCGTCATTCCCGCCAGAAATGAAGAAGAGGCCATTGGGCCCGTTGTGGCTTCTGTCGCCAATCAGATTGACGCGGTTGTTGTGGCTGATAATGGCTCTACCGATAAAACCGCAAAAATTGCGAAGGATAACGGCGCTATCGTCGTCTCCGTACCGCAGCCCGGCTATGGCCGCGCGTGTATGGCCGCAATTAAAAAGGCAGGAGAGTTTGACATACTCGTTTTTATGGACGGAGATGCTTCGGATGATCCCGATGACCTGCCGGCCTTGTTGGCACCGCTTCTCTCAGGAGAGGCGGATATGGTTATCGGGTCGCGTATCCTAGGCGATTGCGACCCCGGCGCATTGACCGTGCAGCAGCGTTTTGGAAATACACTCGCCTGCTGGCTCATGAATATGTTTTGGGGCTACCGCTTTACAGACCTTGGCCCGTTTCGCGCCATTACGCGCCCCGCTTATGAGCAGCTCAATATGCAGGCCCCGACCTTTGGCTGGACCGTTGAGATGCAGGTCAGAGCCTTGAAACACGGTCTGCGCTGCACGGAGGTTCCCGTTCATTACCGCGCCCGTATTGGGACATCGAAAATAAGCGGTACTGTTAAAGGCGTCATATTGGCCGGGGCTTATATTCTCGGGACTATCTTTAAAGAGGCCCTATCGGGCAAAAAGCGGTAGCTTAAATGACTTAAATGATGTCGCGTCAAAGCACAAAAAAACGCGCCCTCTTTCGAAGGCGCGTTCTTTAATCAAACTGAGCTAAAAACTAGTCAGCCATTGTGATGTTATCTACGGCAGTTTTGCCTGAGCGTTGGTCGACAGCTGTGTCGAAAGAGACTTTGTCACCTTCGTTTAGGCCGTCAAGACCGCTGCGCTGAAGAGCTGAGATGTGTACAAACACGTCGTCGCCGCTTTCAGGCTGAATGAAGCCGAAGCCTTTTGAGGAATTAAAGAACTTAACTGTTCCCGTTTTCATATCTGACATGGGTATTTCCTTTCACGTCATATTTTACCAGCGTCCCGAAATGGAACTGTGGCGCTTGTCGATGTGAGGGAGAAAAAACACATAATGCCCGGCGCAGTCCGAAAACTACGTTGGGAAGTAAGCCTGATCGTCTGGCCAAAATCGATACCCTGCATCTAAGAGTAATGCGCGGTAATAGCAAACGTTATTATCAGCGAGATATTTTATATTATCTTAGTCTCGCGCGAGGCGCCGCGGAATTAGAAAAATGCCTGTATCCCCGTCTGTGCACGGCCCAAGATTAGCGCGTGAATATCGTGCGTGCCCTCATAAGTATTGACGGTCTCTAGGTTCATGGCGTGTCGGATGACGTGATACTCCTCGGAAATACCATTCCCGCCATGAATGTCTCTAGAGGCGCGGGCGATGTCGAGAGCTTTGCCGCAATTATTGCGTTTCATCAGCGAGATGGATTCGGGGCTATAGGCCCCCTTATCTAGCGCTCGGCCAAGCGCAAGCGAACCGTGAAGCCCAAGCGTGATTTCCGTCTGCATATCTGCGAGCTTCTTCTGCACAAGCTGCGTTGCCGCAATCGGTTTGCCAAAGACAATACGCTCAAGCGCATAGTCGCGAGCGGCATGCCAGCAAAACTCTGCCGCGCCCATCGCGCCCCAACTAATGCCGTAACGCGCTTTATTCAGGCAGCTGAACGGCCCGCGAAGACCCTTCACATTAGGAAGGATGTTATCCTCAGGTACAAAGCAGTCCTCAAAAACCAGCTCACCCGTGATAGAGGCGCGAAGCGATTGCTTGCCTTTAATTTCAGGCGCGGAAAAACCTTTCATCCCTTGCTCGACGATAAAGCCGCGAATAGCGCCGTCTAGCTTGGCCCAGACCACTGCCACATCGGCGACAGGTGAATTTGTAATCCACATTTTAGAGCCGTTTAGAACATAGCCGCCGCTGACCGCGTGAGCTTGGGTACGCATCGCCCCCGGATCAGACCCGCCGTCCGTTTCCGTCAGACCAAAGCAGCCGATTTGCTGCCCCGATGCGAGTTTAGGAAGATGTTTTTTCTTCTGCTCTTCACTGCCAAAGGCTTCAATTGGATACATGACGAGAGAGCTTTGCACGGACATCATAGAGCGGTAACCACTATCCACGCGCTCCACTTCGCGCGCGACGAGGCCGTAAACCACATGGGACGCGCCAATACCGCCGTAAGCTTCATCTACCATCGCGCCGAGCAAACCCAGCTGACCCATTTCGGTGAAAATCTCGCGGTCAAAGCGCTCTTCGCGGTTGGCTGAAATAACACGCGGCATAAGCTTATCCGTGCAATAAGCACGCGCCATATCACGTATCATGCGCTCATCTTCAGAGAGCTGTTCTTCAAGAAAAAGCGGGTCGTCCCAGCGGTGTGTAAGATCCATATTGTAATCGGCCATAGTTTTTCACCCGGTATGGGCCTCCTATTTTTATTTTGTCGCCAGAGCGCGTTGATCAGCGCGTCCCATTGAAATAATTATCGGGTCGTTGTGTTGCCGCTCAAGAAAATCTGTTTTGCTTGTCAATCCGTGCCAATCCAATTCAATCAGGCTTTGAGCGGTCGGAGCGCCCATTGTGCTGCCAGGGCCAAGAACAATAAAAACATCCGGTGCAAATTCTTTTGCCGCGACTTGGACGGCGCGGGTAAAGTCATATGCACCGTTAATCTGCCGGCCTAATGTGTAATCGTATAACGCATCTGTGTCGGTGCTAAAATGCGGCCAAATGTTACCCTGTCCGTCAATCAGCGGCAGGTCCGGCCGCCCGAACATATCTGGCGAAAACGCGGTCTTTGCCAGAGGTACAATATGATTAAGCTTAGAGCTATGAAAGGCGCTGTGCCCGCGAAGACGCAGCGGGAATACACCGTCTTTAGGAAGCTGCGACATAAGGTGCTTGATGCCGCGGTCACCGCCAGCAAAAACATGCAGGCCGCCCAAATGAATGGAAGTAGAAATCGTCACATCACCCACCATAGACAGCGCGTCCTGAATGTGTTTCTTCCTCTTTTCGCTAGGCCGCCAGTCATCATCAACGCTTGGGTAAACGATCTGTCCGCCGACGCCGTGCTTGGTCACAATTTGGCCCATGCCGTTAACGAGGCGCGCACCGTCTTCCAGCGAAAGCGCTCCGCCTGCCGTGAGGGAGAGATACCAGCCCATGCTGTTCCCGGTCACGGCGACAATGTCATAGCGTTCCCGATTAATCGAAAAGAAATCTGCCATGGCGCAGGCGTAAATTAGAAGCGAGGCATTCTCGCCGCTGCCATGTGAGGCGGATGAATATTTATCCGCACCATCAAGGGACGATATCGCCTCTTGATCCACCTCTTTGCGCACGCGGTCAATCATATCAATGAATGACGCTTTATCGCTGTGATGACGCACGAGATAGCCGAGCTGCTCGGCATTATAGGTTCCTCGGCCCGGGCAAATGACAACAGCTGTTTTCTTTTGTGTAGAGGTCTGGCTCATGACGTCATACCCTTTGCCGCCGCAACAATATCATCCACTGACGGCATGACTTCATAAGCGGCATTGCCGAGCGGGATAAAACTATCATGGCCTGTGACGCGCGCGACAGGCGCCTTAATGCCTGCCTCTAGTAATTGCGCCATAAGTTCTTCAGAGAGGCTTCCTGACTTGCGGCATTCGTCAACAATAAGGATATTTTTACAGGGACGCGCCGCCTTTAATATTGCCTCCATAGGCAGAGGCGCAAGCCAGCGCATATCAATGATGCGCAACTTAATTCCGCCAAGCGCATCCTCGGCTTTACGAGACAGATAATAACCGTTGCCATAGGTGAGAATGCACAGCTCCGTTCCCTCGCCGTGCTGAAACACTTCGCCGTAATTAATCAAGCTATCATCTTGCGGCGGCAGATATTCCGACATCCACGCTTTATCGCCCGAGTGAATGTCGGCCGTTCCGTAAAGCGCGATAGGTTCTAAGAAGACAACAACGCGGCGCTCTTCATATGCGAGGCGCACGCATTCGCGCAGCATACGGCGCGCGTCATTACCATTACTCGGGCAGGCCAAAATAAGCCCCGGAATATCGCGCAGAACGGTGACCGAGTTATCATTGTGAAAATGCCCGCCAAAGCCGCGCTGATAGCCTAGTCCTGCAATACGAATGACCATAGGGTTTGTGAATTGACCCTTAGAGAAAAATGACAATGTCGCCGCCTCACCGCGAATTTGATCTTCAGCGTTATGGAGGTAGGCAAGAAATTGAATTTCTGGAATGGGCAGAAAACCATTATGCGCTGCGCCTATGGCCATGCCAAGAATGGTTTGTTCATCAAGAAGCGTATCTTGAACGCGTTTCGCGCCAAAGGATTTAAGCAGGTCGAGCGTGACGCCGTAAACCCCGCCTTTACGGGCAACATCTTCACCAAACACAAACGCAGTCTCATAAGTCAGCAGGCTTTCTGCTAGCGTCTTATTGAGCATTTTATTGAGCGCAATAGGGCGGCCATCGCGTTCGCATCCAATTTTGGCAAGCGCTTCGCGGGAAGGCGTTTCAAGCGGTTTATGGCGTACACCGCCCGCAATTGGCGCCATGACCTCTGCGGCAGATGACAGCTTTGGCCGCGTAAAAACCTGCGCGGCAATACGATCAACGCGGGCACGCATGTCGTTATAAGCGCGGGTAATATCGTCCGCACTCCTGATTTGGCGTGCCATTAAATGGGCCGCCGTTTTTAATAAAGGGTCCTGCGCTTCGCGAGCTTCTATCTCGGATTGGCGGGTATATTTAGCTTCGATATCAGCCCCGGCATGGCCCATGAGGCGCACAGTTTTAAAATGCAAGAATACGGGGCGGCGGCGTTTGCGGGCAAACTCAATGGCCTGCTGCGCGCCGCGCATAGCGTCTTCAATGTCGGTGCCGTCGCAGCTGATATATTTTAGCCCCGGACGGTTTTTATAATTAGCCGCAATCCAGCCCTTTGGCGTGCGCACGGAAATACCAATGTCATTATCCTCGCAGATAAAAACAAGCGGCATAGGCGAGCCTTGATAGGACGCCCAAGCGGCAGCGTTAATCGCGCCTTGCGCTGTAGAGTGATTAGATGAGGCGTCTCCAAATGAGCAGAGCACAACACTATCAGATGGCAAATCACCGCCGCCCAGACACAAAGAATGCGCTGCACCCACTGCTTTAGGGAGATGGCTCGCGATGGTACTGGTTTGCGGCGGCACATAAATATCCGCCCCGCCTAAGACCTTATGGCGGCCGCCTGAAACGGGATCTTCGCTGCTGGCCGCAAAAGATAAAACCATATCGTAAAGCGGAGTAGAGCCGTCAACTATTTTACGGCGCTGAATACAAAAGGCTGCGTCGCGGTAATGCAGAAAGGCCATATCATCGGGGCGGCTGGCATAGGCAAGCGCGGCGAGGCCTTCATGGCCTGAACTCCCGATAGAATAAAACGTCTGCCCTTTCGTTCGCCTCGCCATAAGATCAAGGTGACGGTTCATGAGCTGTGTGTCGAAAATATCAGCGAGCGTAACGGCAGGAATATTTGAGCCGCTGACATCTGGCATATCACCCTTGGCGAGACGCGCGGTAAAAGCTGCATCAAGCACGGCAGGACGATCAAAAAGGTTTGCAGCCATTATACCTTGCCTGTTGTCGAGCTTCGGGCGCCCTATCTTTGCGAAGGCGGCGCTTGTCTTGCCAAAACCTAATCTGTGCGCCCGCTTCTACGCCGAGCATGTCCAGCGCACTCTGCGGCACGAGCACGCCGCGGTCAAGCTCTGCAGCTGGCGTCACGACCGCGCGAAAATCCGAGACAGTGCCTACACTCATCAAGCTATCCCCTGCATCGATCAAATCTGTGGCCGAAAGGCAGGGTAAGGTCTTGGTCTGCATAGTCGTACGAATCGTGTCCCTGTGAACAGACATAATCGGGCCCGCATCAAACAAATCAATCGTACCAGAGAAGATAAACCCTTCACTTTGCAGCAGCCGCATCGCGCCTATGCCTGTCGGATTCGGCTGGGCGAGTGACATTTTCACGTCTATTGGGAAATCATAGGTCGGCACATTACCGATGGGGACGATATCGCCAAGCGAGTCTGGATTACGGTCAAAATATTCTGCGTCCGCTTCGAGGAATGTCTTATCGAGCTTATATTCATAAAGATGGTCATAAAGCGGGCTACCCTCTTTTCCGCAAATACCGCGTAGCTCTGCGATGATCATATCACCAAAACGCCACGGCTCGGAGCCGATGAGGTGATAGCGCACTTTAGCCAGATAACGCCCAAGCCCGCTATCGCGGAAGTCAGGATGCAAAAATAGCGAGCCCACTTCGGTTGCGCCTTTGAAGCGAGAGGAGGCTTTTAAGAACTGGTCTTGACCATCGCCCTGCAAGTCGAAGTTTATGAAAGGGCTTTCAATGCCGATTTGCGTTTTGACGGCTGAGCACCCAATGAGGCGACCGCCATCCTTGCCGCTTAAGGGTGACGGCTCAAACATACCAAGCAAATATTTATGCGGCTTTTCAAGCGGATATTGACCGCCAAAACTCTTCTCTGAAGTGGCAATATAGTCTTTGAGAAAATCAAGGCGAGGCTGCAAGCTAGACAGGCCGCCGCTACTTTCGGTTATGAGGTTTAGAAGCGCATCCGCATCCGCTATCACGATTGGGCGTATAAGGTAACAATTGCGCGCAGCTTTAGTCATAGAATCCTCATTTTGAAAACAGAATGACAAAGTTTATATCTCCTTTACAGGGACATATTGCGCAAATTCATGTATATTTTTAGGCAATTTGATGATAAAATAAGGCAAAACGGGATAAATTTAAGATGCGTTTAACGTTTAAAGACCAGCAGCTTCTTGGCGCGCTCAGAGCCAATGCCCGCGCGAGCACGACGGATATTGCCAAAACCCTCGGCGTCTCGCGCTCAACTGTACAAAAACGGCTAGAGCGGCTCGAGGGCGAAGGGGTGATCGCGGGTTATACGGTGCAGCTCTCCTCACAATATCTAGACGCGGAAATCAAAGCTCATGTCATGATAACCGTTGAGCCCCGCGCGACGGACGCGATAATCAAGCAAATGGAAAACCTTAACCCTGTGCGCGCTGTGTATTCCGTCTCAGGACCCTATGACCTCATTGTAGAAATTGCAGCCATGTCCGTTACTGCGCTTGATAGCGTAATTGATACACTTATTGCGATTGAGGGCGTAGAGCGCACGGTCTCGTCTGTGATCCTTAGCACGCGGCTCATGCGGTAGCTTTGGCAAGGCTGAACGGCGCAGATTGAGTTCACATCTACGTGGCCAGTATCACAATCAGCTTTAGATGTTTGACGTTTCATCAGTGCAGACGTAGACCGTTGATATGAGATTACAAAGCGAACACAGTTCAAAAAGTTTTGGTGAACGCCCCCCCTTGGGGCTTGCTCTTGGCGGCGGCGTCGCAAGGGGCTGGGCGCATATTGGCGCAATACGGGCTTTGCTCGAAGCGGGTATTCGGCCTGACATCATCACAGGCACATCTATCGGCGCGGTTGTCGGCGGGGCCTATCTTTCGGGCAAGCTAGATGTACTGGAGGATTGGGCGCGCAAGCTTAATCGCCGCCGTATGATGAGCTATATGGATGTGCGCTGGGGCGGCTCGGGTTTTATGCGCGGCGAACGGCTCGCGCGCGTACTCAACCATTATATGGGCGATGTGAATATTGAAGATTTAGACCGTAAATTTATCGCGGTCGCCTGTGATCTGCGTACCGGATATGAAGTCTGGTTACAAAAAGGGCCGATTGTACCTGCTATCCGCGCCTCTTATGCCCTGCCCGGCGCCTTTGAGCCGGTAAAGATTGACAATCGCCATATGATCGACGGCGCACTCGTTAATCCCGTGCCAGTGTCAGCTTGCCGCGCGCTTGGCGCGCATATGGTGATTGCTGTAAGCCTTAACGGAGATGCCTTTGGCCCCATTGGAAGCAGTCATGAAATTAGTTTTAAAGAAGCGCCGCTAGAGGAGGCCAAGAACCTTGATGGCACCATCGACCCCTTTGAGCTCGCAAGCCAATCGCTTAACAAGCTGCGCCCTGACCGTTTGCTGCTTCAATCTATGATGGGCGAGCAAAAACCAGGGTCAGGGCCCAAAATTGGCTCCGTCATGATGGGCACGCTCAATATCGTCATGGACCGTATCTCGCGCTCTCGCCTCGCAGGCGATCCGCCAGATGTTTTCGTCGCCCCGCGTATTGGCCATATTGGTATGCTTGAATTTACGAAAGCCGATGAGCTGATAGAACGCGGCTACCGCGCGATGCAGCATGAGATTCCGCTGATAAAATCGGTTGTTGACGTGCTTGGCCAAGTGCCGACCGGTGCGGATCAGGACTAGAGCCGCCACGCTTTCAGGTTTTAACCGCGCTAACAACGGGCTCTGTGAGGAAATGGCGCCCGTCTTTGTCATCAATTTCAACTACCCATAAGTCCACATCTCGGGCGCTGCGCCGCGCTATAACCGCGTCAATGTCACGCGCAGATTGAGCGCCGCCCTCATGCCAAACCCGCTCGCCGTCCATGTCCGTGGCCGCTTGATAAAGACGCATTAGACCGTCTCGCGTGCGCACCGTCAAAAGCACAGTTCCTGCATCTCGGTCACCACGCTTTGCCACGACAGCAAACGCGCCTTCTGAAACTGCGCGGCGCATAAGGGCGCTAACCCAAATATCTGTTTTCAATCGCGCCAAATGGCCGCTCCTTTGCATTATATAGCTAAGATATGGGGCTGCAGACAGTGTTATGCAATGTCGCACATATGTAGCCTCTAGCTTTTTCACGTCTCGCGCGAATTTGGCACTGTCCTTGCACCATTAGCCTCATGTTAACCTCGAGGCTCGCTGAAATGTACCAATACCGCTCACCTATCCGTTTTGATAAAACATCAAAGCTGCGCAGCTATGCCGCAACTTTGCTCGCCTCTATAGCCTTTACAACACCAGCTACACTAGCTTTTGCAGCCTCGTCTCAAGCCCCACAAACACGCCAAGAGATAAGCCAAACAAAGCTATCCGTCATGCGCGGGGCTGACGTGACTCGCATTGACTGGCGTCAACCGGAAATGAAGCTCAGGTTTGATCTCACGGAATCTGACTGGATTGACGGCATTGATTTAATACTCGCCATGACCCCTCAAGGTAATGTATCGCGCAAAGGCCCTGTCCTTGTTAGCCTTAACAACAGCGCGCCCCTAAAAATGTACCCTTATGGTCAGAGCTTTGACGCTCGCCTTAAATTTGATCAAAGCTTCGTACGCGCTAAGGGTAATATCATTACAATTCGCGTCCCGACGCCGAACGGCGCGCCTTGCCTGACCTCTGAACATGGCCAATGGGATGTAAACACAAAGAAAAGCTCTATTGTCGTACGCACCCGCGCCAAATCTCGCAGCCTTTATCTGCGCGAGGTTGCAGACAGTTTACGAAATCCAACAACCGCCCCTAAAACAGTAGCGCTTCTAGCTTATGGCAGCGATACAGCTAGGCTGGAAATGTTGGCGGCTCAGGGTATTGCGCTGCAAACGCCTGAAATTCCAAATTTTAAAACGACATCAGGCCGCTCAGATATGCAGGTCATTATCGGCCGCCGTGACCAACTTTCGCAGCGTGTCAGCGACCGTGATATTCTCTCAGAAACAGGTCCAAAAATTAGCGTTCACAAAGGCCGTCCTATGCGCCTTGTCATCACAGGCGATAATGACAGCGAAGTCCTTAAGGCCACTCAAGCTTTTGCGAGTTATAAGATTCCTGCCGTACGCCGCCGCGAAACCAACTCTGGCGAGATGAGTTTTCAGACATCCTTCGCAGATTTACATCCCGTTCTTGAAGGAAGAACCCGCCTTAATGATTTAAACCAAGCCGTTCATGCGATGGACTGGCGCGGCACACCCAATACACTCACCTTTAATGTAAGCGACCCGTCAGTTAAAAGTGGCAACGTATTTTTACGCCTAAAGTCTGGAAGTAAAATATCAGAGGAGAGCCGTATTGAAGTCGAATTGAACGGTCAATCTCTTGGTTTCTCGCAACTTGACCGCAAACGTAAATCAGTGAATTTTGAGATTCCCGAAGGCGCACTCATAGGCGTTGGGAATACACTTAAAATTATTCCTACGCTTGAACAAAAACCGTCTGTTGAAACATTCGGACAAAGCTGTCCGTCATGGAACGATGTGCCAGAGCTATTCATTGGAGACGGCTCGCACATTCAGCTCGTCGCCAATGGCAGCTCGCCTGCATCAGAGTTATCACGCCTGACGTCTGACGGTAGTTTGTTTGCGATCGACGGCGGTGCAAACACGCATATCGTTCTTACGTCTAGCGCGCAAAGCGACACAGGTGCTTCATTAGAACTGCTTGCCAAATTGGCCAAAACATCTGGGAGTGGCTGGATTAACGCAAGCGTTTCCAAAGCCAAAGCAAGCAACAAGAGCGCGCAGGATAACAGTTCTAAAAATGTGTTGGTTATTGGTCCCAGAGCCAGCCGCACAAAATTACTAAGCGGTGCACCGCGCGCGCTAACGGCGGCGCTGAAAGGGAAAGTGTCCTCTGGTGCCTTAGCTCTAAACACTGGAGGCTATGAGAAATTCGCCTCCGCGGACGCCGCGAAGACAATGCAAATTTATGCTGCAAAAAAGCGCGCTAAAACACGTATCGGCAGCGGCGGGGTTGCAGCGGTTTATCCGGATGGACAGCGGCTTATAGGCGTTATCAGTAACACGCCGGGACGCAGCTTCTCGTCTACGGCCCAAGACCTCATTGAAGGGGATCAGTGGAACAATTTATCGGGCAGCGTATCGCGCTGGAATAGCAAGACTGTGCTCATGGCACAAACGGCCATACCAACCCCGCAGCTGTCAATTCCAACGTCAACGCCAGAGTTATTACCCAGCTTTGATCTCGCGTGGATAGAAGATCACTATTTGGATGCCACTACACGTCTGGCAGATTTAAAAGATACGGCGGACCTAAAGATGGCTTCAGTTTGGAGCGATTTAGAAAACCGCTTTGCCTCGGCAACTCTCGCGAAAACTTTTCAGGCTAAAGCCGATGATAGCTTCGCGCCCGCGCCTGTCTATACCTCCAAAAACATCAAAACGGTTGCCAAAACTCAAGCCTCATCGCCTGTTTACAAAACCGCCTCAGCGGCGCCGAAAAGCGCGTCTCTTTTATCTTCGGGGGCTGAAGCTTTTGTCGCTCCGCTGCGCGGATTTTCTAGCCCCAATGCGGCCAAGGCCGATAGCCGCGCGCCGAAATGGGTGACAAATATGCTCATAAGCTTAAAGAATTTTACGGCAAAAACAGATGCTTATGTAGGTGAACTGCTAAAATCAACCAAGGCTAATATAGCTTCAACGGGTACGCTTAAAAACGGCGGGCAAGAGTTGAAAACCGCTATGCAACCTAACGCCAACCCCATCCAAAAATTTATACAATTTACGGAACGCGGAAACGGATATTTAGCTATTCTTATAGCGCTTGCTCTGCTCACATTTGCGCTCATGGTAAGTTTGATCGTGCCAAAGCAGGAAAAGATAGACGTTGAGTAAATTTAAAATGCAGGAAAATATTCACATAATATTATAGGAATATATTCCTCATAATAGAATTTCGTGTTAAGGTCAGTTTTGAACTTAATGTGAGGCGCTCATGCGAACAAAAGACGACAGTCCAACAGATATGGCCCAAGCGCGGCTGACCGTGGCTGCGGCGGCGTTGGCCTTTGGCGCGCCTTATGTTGACGTATTCACCCCGCAAAGATTATCCGCCAGTGATATCTTTCTTCGCCAAATGTCTATGTATCTTCTCAATACGGTTTATGATTTCAACCTCTCGCGCGTCGCCCGCATATTTGACAAAGACCGCACCACAGTGAGGCACGCTTGCCAATTGATAGAAGACCAAAGAGACAGCCCTGTTTTTGATAATGTTCTGATAGAGCTTGAACAGTTTTTGCTGACGGCGCCCGCGAAGAAAGATGCGGCCTAATGGCAGGTCTTGAGAATACTGGGCCTGGGTCCGCTGTGCTGCGCCAATTTAAGCGCGAAAAATCGGTGATTATAACCCAAGGCTCAGGCCCCTGCCCCGTCTTTGCGCGGGGGGATCGCCGCACGGTCGCCACCCATTGGCTCGCGCGCGATATGGTCAAGCAGCTTGAAGCCGACGGGATTTTAGCACCCACGCCGCGCGGATTAGTCTTATCTAAGTCCGCAATGTCTCGCCTGCTCTAAACCCTATTTGAACTTAAACTTAAGTTTACGCGGACATGCGCACGGCTTCAGACTTGATACGCGCAATCATGGCCTTAAGCCCATTAGAGCGCTGCGGTGATAAATGCTCAGACAGGTCAAGCTGCCCAAGAATGGCTTCTGCGTCGAGTCTTCCAATTTCATCAGGCGTGCGGTTTGAGAATATCTCAAGAGTAACCGCGACCAAGCCTTTGACGATATGAGCATCGCTATCCCCGCGAAAGACCAAAGTCTCGCCAACTTTATCGCTGACAAGCCAAACTTGAGAAACGCACCCGTTGACCTTTGTCGCCGGATTACGCTCCGCATCACTTAAAGGCGTCAATTGCCGCCCCATATCAATGACGTGCGTATAGCGGTCTTCCCAATCTGTTAGGAATGAAAAGTCATCTATCATCGATTGGATGTTTTCTGGAAAGTCGGTATTGGCCATATTTTCTCGTCAATTTTACTTACACTGCATATAGGCAGCGCGCCCTGTAAATCCAGTCCCATTTCGGTACAGCTTTGGTGCTGTTTGGGAGGTGAAAGCGAATATGCACACCTCTGACGGGAATTTCATAGTAAACCACATGAAAATCGGGTCTGTTGACCCTCTTAAGCCATAACACCTTCAGATGTTTTGGTAAAAAATCGCAAGTGAATCAGCTTAGCTAAAAGGATGAATGCTTATTTCTGGCTCTGACAAATTTAACGGCATCATTACCGCAAGTCTCATATGGCTTGTCGTCATTGCGACGGCTTTGGGAACGGCCGTATTGCGCGGATTTAATTTCGAGCAGCTGTGGGTTTACGGCGCGATTACCGCTGCGCCCGCCCTTATCTCTATCGTGCTGAAACCTCTATTACATAAAGAATGGGCGCGGCTACTGGTCATTTTCTCATGGCTCGCACTCGCCATTATTGCCAGCCTTGGCGCAGGTTTCTGGCCCTTTGCCATTTTGTTTTTGTGTGCACCCGTTATGGCCGCTTTGTTTGAGCGCGAAATGATTGTTGAGGCCCTTGTACTCTCCGCTATTATTTCCGGAGTCATCTACGTCGCAGGACGAAGCGGTAATCTTCCCGCGCCTATGGCTAACGTAGAGGCGGCTCAATGGCTGCGTTTGGTCGTGCCGCTCGCAGCGGTCGCGCTAACGCTCACGGCTTTATACTGCTCCGCACAATCGCGCGCGCGTTTCAGTGCGTTTCAAACGCTGCCCGTAGCCGCAGCTAGCGAAGTGGCGGACTTACTCGATACACTTCCGGGCGGTGTCTTAAAGATCAATCAAAAAGATAACATTAGTTTTGCGTCTAAAAATGCCTATGCAATGTTCGGCCTGCCGGCTGATGCGGGTCATCTTCCCTTGCAAGCGATAAGCCCTAAAGATATGAGCTTTCGCTCTGCCTTTTCAGATTTGCTACAGCGGGTTCGCAAAGAACAAAAACCCATAACTGAGACGCTCATGCGGCCCACAACAGATCAGATCCTTGATGTGACTGTCTCGCCCAGTCCGGATGGCTTTCTTATCCAAGGCCAAGATGTCACGGCGCGCGAGACGCATATTCAACAGCTGAATACGGCCCAAACTGGCCTTCAGCGCAGCATTGATGACAAGACACTCTTTTTCTCAGGCGTCAGCCACGAATTGCGCACGCCACTAAATGCAATTATCGGGTTTTCCGACATGATGCGCACGCGCCTCTTCGGCCCACTCCCCGGTAAATATGCAGAATATGCCGATCTTATCCATGACAGCGGCCAACATATGCTGGATTTGATCGGGGATGTGCTCGATATGTCAAAGGTCGAAGCTGGAAAATATACGCTACAATATGGCGCTTTCGATATGGCTGACGTGGTCCGCAGTTCAGTCAAAATGATACGCCCAAGTGCAGATTCAGCCGAATTAATGGTGACGGTAGTCTTACCACCAGAAAATGACCTCATCATAGAAGCCGACCGCAAAGCCGTCCGGCAAATTCTGCTTAACCTTCTCTCAAATGCCATAAAATTCACGCCCAAAGGCGGCGAAGTCAAAATCTCAGCAAAATCCTTGGCAGATACGTTGCAGCTCAATGTGTCAGATAATGGTCTCGGAATGAATGCAGCGGAGCTTGAACGTATCGGCGAGCCCTATACACAAGCCAGTAGCGCCGCAAATGTGGACGCCCGTGGGTCAGGTCTGGGCTTATCACTGGTCAAATCACTTGTTGATTTACACGGCGGCCGTTTTGCCCTCGCCAGTCAGCCCAATGAAGGCACGAGCGTTGATATCTATCTACCTCTGAGTAACCCGCAAAGCTAAGCTATCTAGGCTTAGGAATCAGGCATAAAGTTTTGTGACGCTAGCCTCTGTCGTTTCGACTGCGCTCAGCTTAACGAGGTGATCATAGCCCAATATCATATCGATATTTTCACCGTCTGATGATAGCGGCATCCGAATCCAGAACTGCGCCAAATGAGCGCCCAGCGGAGTTCCAGGCTTGGTCACACCTGCCATTGGGCGGCGTTTCTCAACGATATTAGCGAGGATACGCTGCCAATACTCGCGGCGGTCACCTATTGGAAGCTCGTCGATATGACGGCCTTGTATTTCTTCATCAAATAGATTCCAAAATCCTGTCCCTGCTAAGCGGTAACGAAAGCGCTGACCGTGACTCACTTCAAGTAAGCTGACGGTCGGTAAATGAGCCGTGATATGCTCAGGCTCAATATCAAATCTAGACGGGAAGTTACCATTTTTACAGCGCGAGCGCCAATAGTCATATATCGCCGTTTGTTGCGGTAGCACCATTTGATGCCGCAATGCATTTCCTTGTAACATAGTCTATTATCCCTCGGCGCAGCGCGCTTCCCCTATGAATCAGATAATTTAGAAAAGGAGTGAATCGAGCAAGCTTGGCTATGGTATAAACCAAGCGTTAACACCTTATTAACCATGTTTTTTGTTACGGAGCCGATTCGGAATTGGGGTATTCAAAATCCACGGCTGCAAGATTGCGGCCTGAGAGGTTTTCAGCCCCAGCTGCTCAGCACAATTAGCCTTTACGGCGGCCTAGACCTGAAGCCCGTGCGAGCTCTGAGCGCTGCTTAGCATAATTGGGGGCCACCATGGGATAGTCAGCAGGTAATCCCCATTTCTCGCGATAGGCAGAAGGGGTCAATTCATATTTGGTGCGTAGGTGCCGTTTTAGGGATTTAAACGGCAAGCCATCTTCGAGGCATATGATGGCATCATCCGTAACAGACTGTCCTATCGGAACCGCCGGCTCCTGCGTGGTAAGCGCGCTTTCTGCGCCTTGCTCAAGACGTTCGAGCGTTTCAAACACATTGGTGATAAGATCTGGCAAATCGTCAGGCGCGAGCTCATTCCCCGCAACATAAGCCGAAACAATGTCGCGTGTCAGCGCAAGGCGTTTTTGCCGTGATTTGTCTGAAGTGTCGCTCACAGAGACATACCTAACCTCCCGCCACGAAGATAATTATCATAGCAAGGGCCAACATAACCGCCGTTAAAAGCGCTGGCAAGCCACTTGGCGAGGCGGCGCTAAATGCACCTGCCGGACTAAACATGCGGTGAAGGCGTTTGCCGCTATGTCCAACAAAGCGCGCACTCAAATTATCCATATTAGCAGATAACCGAGTCCACATTGCGCCCGTCCAGCGGAAAACATTTGAGCAAATCTTCCTATGCGTCCAATCAAAATCAAGAATTTCAGCGCGCCGCTCATCAGGATATACACCTTGTCTTTTTAGGAAGGCGAAGGCGAACATAGCCGCAAAGAGGAGCTGTAGCTGGAACACGACGTGGTCGGTCGTATAAGGATGATAGTCCACATCATAGGGCAACATAGAATATAGGAACTGATAGCCACCTAATGGAGAGGCAAGGAAGATACACAGCGCTGCCGCCAGCCCCATCGCCACAAGCATATTCCAAGGCGCTTCTTTCACGCGGTGACCCCCGTCATGGGCGAAGAAGGTGAAATGCGGCACTTTGATACCAGAGTGTTCCATTACGCCCGCAGAGGCAAATAAGAGCATCATCACAACCACCCAGCCAATTGCGCCGCCGCCGTGGCCCGCATAATCAATAGCGGAACTGATAATCATGGACTTGGTCACAAAGCCCGCCAGCAAAGGGAAGGCTGCAATTGAACCCGCTCCTATAAGACAGAAAACGGCGGTAATTGGCATTGAACGAAACAGCCCTCCAAGCTCTGACGCCTTGGCTGTGCCGACGCGGTGCATGACAGCGCCCATAGACATAAACAAAAGGCTTTTGAAAATGACGTGTGCCACAACCTGACCCGCAACACCGTTCATCGCGAGCTGGCTACCAATACCGATACCGCAAACCATAAAGCCGAGCTGGTTATTGAGTGAATACGCCAGAACTTTACGAAGGTCATTTTCAATGACCGCAAAGAAGACAGGGAAACACGTCATAACCGCGCCAATATAAATCAACAGCTCTGTACCGGGAAACCCGCGCGCGAGAGCATAAAGCGCAAGCTTCGTTGTAAAGACCGATAGAATAACAGTGCCTGTAATAGACGCCTTAGGATAGCTATCTTGAATCCAGTTGTGCAGGAACGGAAAGCCGACTTTAATACCCATACCAATAAGAATGAGCCAAGCCCCTGGTGCATCAAGGCCAATATAATTAAAGCTATAATCTCCGCCTTTGGACATGCCGTAAATCACCGCGCCGCCGAGTAAAAGCACGCCGGATGTGACATGATAGGCAAGATAGCGAATGCCGGCTTGAAAGCTGCTGTCCCCGCCTTTCCAAATAAGGAAGACAGATGAAATAGCGGTCAATTCCCAAAAGACAAAGAGCGTGATGAGGTCGCCCGCAAAAACGGCGGTCACCGCAGCGCCCATATAAACCAGCGCGGAGCTATCCGTAATTTTACATTTTTCATGAAATCCGAAAATCGCATTCAGCACGCCGGCAAGACAAAAAATATAACCCCAGATTATCGCAAGACTATCGATGCGCAATGTCGTCAATTTAAGCGGCCCAACTTGCCAAACCCCGCCAATAACTTCGGCGCTAGTAAACTGCTGAAAAATCAACACGCCAGCCGCGATAGGCGCAAACAGAACAAGCGCCTTACGCACTTCGCTAATCGGGATAAAGGCACAGAGGAAACCAGCCAGAATAATAATGAAGCCTGGATTAAAATTACCAAGAGTGAAGATATTTAGAAGATCACTCATAGTGGTCTCCTGTCTTCACAAGATCAGGGGCTTCCCCCTCCCCGTAATAATCCTCTGGGCGCGAGAGAAGCCTAAACAGCGGCTTTGCCGATAACACGACAATAGTATAGGCGAGAAAACCAATCACGGCCCAGCTAAATCCAAAGTCCCACGGGGCAGGATGTTTAGGCGGGAAGAAAAACCCCATAATGGACACGAGGATAAGCCCAACTACAGGCAACCAGATAAAGTTACGCTTCACCTTTTCCTTGCCAAGAAACAGGAACGGCTTGGCATAAGAATGAATTTTTTCGAGCCCTTCAGGAGAATAATCGTCAGGCATATCATGATGATGATCAGACACTACATGCCTCCGCTGGGTAAGATGGGGGTCAAAAAGTCAGCTATGGATCCGGCAAAGAAAAACAATGCAAAGGCTCCAAATGCCGTGAAGACTGGCGGAATAATGACCCATTTATGCTGAGCGCGAAGGACTTTGATTTTAGCGTCGCCTATTGGGTCGGCGGGAGGACGCAGAAAGCCTCTCGCGGCAATTGGGACCAAGTAAATCACATTAAGTACTGATGAGGCAATAAGCGCCGCAATCAAAATAGCTTTACCGCTGTCCAGAGCCCCCGCCATGAGGAAGAACTTCGGCCATGATCCGCCCATTGGCGGAATACCAATAATGGAAAAAGCCCCAATCAAAAACGCGCCAAACACCCACGGCATAGATCGCCCTAAGCCATCGAGTTTTGATATTTCTGTGCGGTGAGCAACCGTATAAATAGCGCCCGCACACATAAAGAGCGTGATCTTTCCCCAAGCATGCATCACGATTTGCAAGCCGCCGCCAATAATTGCAAGCGGCGCGGCAAGCATGGCGCCAAGCGTAATATAGGCAAGCTGAGAAACGGTTGAGTAAGCGAGGCGCGCTTTAAGGTTATCTTGGCGAAGGGCGATAATGGAGGCCATAATAATTGAGAACGCTGCAAGCCATGACAGGAATGTTGAAGCCGGCGTTTCGGCGGCGACAGCAGGTCCGAAAGTAAAAACCACGACCTTGAGCATGGTGAACACACCCGCTTTCACCACGGCCACGGCATGAAGAAGAGCCGAAACAGGCGTCGGCGCGACCATAGCATTTGGCAGCCATGGATGTGTCGGCATGAGCGCGGCTTTACCAATACCAAAGGCAAAGAGCAGAAGCAGTATTGAAGTCGCAACAAGACTCGTCCCTTCAGGGAACACCCCGCCCACCATAAAATCAGTCGTGCCTGCAATCACTTCTGTTCCGATTATCGCAGGTAAGAACAGCGCAAGAGATGTCCCCATCAAAATCATGCCGTAAACCGTACCGCCGCGCAGCGCTTTCTTGTCGCCCTTATGTGTCACAAGCGGGAATGTTGATAGCGTTAACGCCTCATAAAAAATGAAGAGTGTGATGAGATTACCCGCCGCCGCAATGCCCATAGCAGAGGCAATAGCAATGGCGACAAATCCATAAAAACGCGATTGGTTTTTCTCATTATTACCGCGCATATACCCAATTGAATAAAGCGAATTAACAATCCAAAGAGAGCTGGCAATGGCGGCAAAAGTCGCGCCAAGCGGTTCAAGCACAAACTTAACATCAAATCGCCCTGCAAAGGTGCCTATATGAAGCTCAGGCCGCGCGCCTGCTGCGACCACGATAACCAAATTAATGACATTAATTAAAAGCGCCACCCCGGCAACAAGTGTAATACCCTCCCGCACATTTGGCATTTTGCGAAACACATAAATCAGCGCCGCAGCGAGAAGCGGAATAATTAATAAAAGCGCGAGCGCGAGTTCAGAGGTATAGCTCATAGATCCATTCCCCCCGGTAAAACATCCGCAAGCGGGAAGAGGAGCTGCGCAGCCCGATTGGCCGTCTCAACAATAATATCAGAATTTATGCCAATCGCTATCGAGACTAATGCCAAGACCCACATTGGTATGAGCATCATTAGCGGCGCTTCATTGTGCGCGACGATGTCTCCGTTCACAATCGGGGGTTCTCTAAAGTAAGCTTCTTTGAGAATATTACCCATATAAATGATAGCAAATATGGATGACAATACGATAACGCCAACAGCCCACCACCAGTCTTGATCGGCAACGGCTATTGCCAAATTCACTTTAGATACAAAGCCTGCCGTAAACGGCACGCCGATAAGCGATAGAGCTGAAATCGTAAACGCGCCCATCGTCCACGGCATTGTCTTTGAGAGGCCGCGGAAATCGGAAATATGCGTAATACCAAAACGGTACCACATCGCGCCAAGACAGATAAATAATCCCCCCTTAATAACAGCGTGATTTATCAAATGCAGATACCCTGCTGCTGCACCTGCCGCTGTACCAAGGCCTATACCTAGCAGCATATAACCAACCTGCGCGACAGAAGAATAAGCGAGCGTACGGCGAGCATCTGTCTGAAAAATAGCTTGAAGGCTGGCAAAGACCATTCCTGCCACGCCGAGGCCGACAAGCAATATTGTCACAGCAGCGCCGACGAAATCAAAGCTAATATCAAAGATTGTGAAGGTGAACCGTAATAATAGATACAGAGCCGCTTTAGTGGCCGTCGAGGCCAAGAAAGCTGTCACAAAACTCGGGCTATGGGCATAAGCACTCGGCAGCCAAACATGCAGCGGAAACATAGCCAGCTTGAGGCCTAAGCCAATAATTATAAAGGCATAAGCCACTTGAGCCACACGCGAGCCGCCGTCGAGGTCGCGCAATATGCGTCCCATGTCGGCCATGTTGAGCGTGCCAGTTTCCATATAAAGAAAGCCAAGCCCAATCACAAAGAAAGTGGCCCCGATTGAGCCTAAAATGAGATAGTTAAATGAAGCCGTTAACGCGCGGCGATCACGGCTCGCGCCCATTCCTACAAGGATGTAAGTTGAGATTGAACTGACCTCAAGGAAGACAAAGACGTTAAACGCATCCCCGGTGACGACAATGCCTAAAAGACCCGCCATACAAAGAAGAAAAGCCCCGTAAAAAGGTGCGCGTTTTTTGGGTTCCACCTCGGCCTTAACTGACGGCCATGCATAAAACAAACACAAGACAGCCATAAGCGAAATCAGAAGCAAGACTGGCGCGGAGAGCGCGTCAACAACGTAGGAAATACCGTGCGGCGGATCCCATCCGCCCATAGCGTAAAGAATGCTTTCACCGCCAAATATTTGTAGCACAAGCGCAAAAGCGAGAACGCTACAGATAAGCGCGACAATCACTGCAACAGCCCAAGACAGGCGCTCCGACGGCATAATGGCCAAAATAGAACCCATTAATAACGGCAAGACGACAATCAAGGCCGCCCCATGGGTTAAAACCCAATCAGGGAAGAAAGACAGTAAACCCATCAGCCGTCCGTCCCCTCAAGATTGAAACGGTAATCTATCGCTTCTATCTCGTCTTTCTCAATCGTGTTGTAGACTTCGCGAATACGCACAACCAGCGCAAGACCAATCGCCAGCGTCGCAACACCCACCACAATCGCAGTGAGTATCAAGACATGCGGCAGCGGGTTGGAATAAAGAATCTCTGGGCCATAGGCCGCGCCATGTGTCGCAACGGGTGCTGCACTCACGACAAGAACAGTGTCTGAAAGCGCGGCATGATCACCACCATAACTTTCCATCAAAATCGGGGGCTGCCCCCCTTTGACCTTTCCTATCGTGATATAGAGTAAAAACACAGATGTCTGGAAGACAGATAAACCTACGAGCTTTTTGATCAAGTTTTGCGTCGCAAAAATGATGAATAACCCAACCATCATCAGCACGATGACGATAACATAGTGACAATACTCTGCAATCACCTCAAACATTACCAATCCTCATCTGAAAGGTCAGGTTGGCGCGAGCCAAAGGCATAGAAAATGGCAACCATCACGCTGGCTACAGAAAACAAAACGCCAAGTTCAACCAAGAGAATACCATAGTGCTGACCATGGCTTGGATCATGAGCCAATACGCCATATTCTAGATAATTCACGCCGAGCAACCATGTCGCCACGCCTGTTCCACCATAAACCAAAACACCTAGCGTCATACCAATACGCACGGCCGCAGGCGGCACAGCCTTCTTGGCCGCGTCGAGTCCAAAAATCAGCGCGTAAAGAATAACGGCAGCGGCCAAAATCACGCCTGCTTGAAATCCACCGCCAGGGCCATAATCACCGTGGAATTGTACGTAAAAGGCAAATACTGCAATAAGGGGAATTAAAAACTTGGCGACGACGCGCAATATGACATGAGGATTCATGACGTCTCTCCAGTTTTTGGAGCTTGCATGTCTCGAGTCGTCTCAATGAGATTTTCAAGGCTCTCTTGCGACTCGCCCGTTGCTGCCGCCTGTGCGCTCGGCATGAAGCGTGAACTCACATTTACGCCGTTAGGGCGCGCCCGCCATTTTCCTGCATTCCCATTCAACCCGAGAAGCAAAACAACGCCGAGCCCAGCTGCAAAAATCACCACCACTTCGCCAAAGGTATCAAATCCTCGATAGCTTGCCAAAACGGCCGTCACAACATTCGGAATATGAATGTCTTCGGCAGTACGGGCCATATAATCCATGCCGACATAAGCATTGGCAGCAGAATTTGCATCACCATAAACTGGCATGTCGGGAATAGCGTATAGCAGCGCAATCCCCGTAACAAGAACGACCATTATCGGCCCAAATTGGCGGCGCATTTCTAGCGGCTTACTTTCTCGGTCAGCCAGAAGCATGGCGGACAACATTAAAATTGTTGACACCCCCGCCCCCACAGCCGCTTCGGTAAAGGCAACGTCCACCGCATCAAGAGAAACAAACCATGCCGCGCAAACAAGGCTATAGACACCTTGCAGCATCACAACCGCAAAAAGCGAACGCATGCGTACAATCGCAAATGCGACCACAACAAGTATAACCATCAAGGTGAAATCGAGTAACATTACAGGAGGCATTATTCATCAACTCCCTCTTGGCTGCGTATCTCGTCTAAAGTTTTCGCGCGATAATTACCTAACATTGGTTTTAATCCGGCTCCATTTGCCGCGTGAGCCACAGCATGAGTGGCTGTCGGGCTAGTGAGCAGCAAAAAGAACGATATCATTAGTAGTTTAAGCGTCATTTGCGAAAAACCAGCTTGGATAATCAAGCCGAGCAATATCATTTCTGCTCCCAGAGTATCGGTCATGCCTGCTGCATGGATGCGCGAGTAAAAATCAGGCAATCGTAGCACGCCGATTGTTCCTGCAAAAACAAAGAACAGACCTATAATGATAGAGGCTGCAGATAAAATCGCGCGAATCCAAGCCCCAAACATACCCCAATCAACATTCATAGTTGAGGCGTTATGGGCAGCGTCAGCGGCGGCGCTGATGAGCGTAAAAATCATCATGACACGTCCTTATTTTCCATTCGAACATGGTCATTAATGGCAACGCCAAGCGCGCGATAACTGAAAAACTTAAGCACGGCAATCGTCGCAATAAAATTCATCAGCGCATAGAGAATGGCTATATCAAGCCCGTCTGGACGCCCAATTACAAAACAGAAGACACAAAGAAACAAGACTGTCTTAGTCCCAAATGAGTTCACCGCAAGGAGGCGGTCATAAAATGTTGGGCCGCCGAGCAGGCGCCCAAGCATCAAGGCCATACTCACAAGAATTAGAAAAGCCACGCCAAGATTGAAATATCCCATATCAATCATTTTCGAGGCGAGTTTAACTCCGCCAGATGCGCTTTCGGTGGCGGCGAATGAAAGATTTAGCAAAGACACGCTAATCATGCGCCCTCACCCACTGCAAAACCAGAACGCTCGCCCATTTCTTTAAAATCATCAGCTATTGCCATGTCGGACAACAAGGCATGAACGAGTATAGCATCATCATCAATATCAACGCTGACAGTCCCAGGCGTGAGCGTAATTGAATTGGCAAACATCACAGCGCCCATATCGGTTTTGCGGTCCACAGGCACGCGTACAAGGGTTGGCGAAATATGCATGTCAGGGCTCAGCACAGCCCGCAATACAGCAATGTTTGCCTTATAAATCTCTTTACCTAGCCAGACAAAATAGCTGAGGGTCAACGGAATATAGAGATAAGGCGCAGTCTCAACATCTAAGATTTTCATGCGTTTACACAGCCAAAGGGTCAAAAAGATTGAAATCAGTCCAAGCGTAAGGAGCATGCTGGTAAAATAGCCTGACATGGATATCCAAAAAGCCGCCAAGGCGAGAGTCAAAATAACACCGTATCGGAACATATTGACCCTCCATTATATGAAAATCACGTCCCTTATGGGCTGTACGAGTCTCTCACTTAAGGATTAGGTTTAGACGCCTTGGAATTGAATATAAAGGGCTATCGACCCGACAATTACGAATTTTTGTGGGTTATTGCGTCGCGATGCGGCGCAGACCATATTAGTTATTGCGATTGCCGAAAACGAGGGCTGCCGTAATCGCTGCCGCGCCAAAATCTTCCTCTTTAGGAATAACGCCGTCACGAATATGCCGCAAGACATCCGCATTGAGTGAGGACGTCAATGACCAGTTCCAATACCGCAGCACGGTTTGGGCTTTGTCTGTTGAAATAGAATCATAAGTGCGCATCACGCGGGCTAAATCAGGATGCATTTCCCCGTCTGTGTTAACGACTGGACGGCGAAGCGCACGCCAAAGTTTCTCAACATTTGGGCGCTTAAGTCCTGGCGCTTTGCACAGGATCGCGAGACCTTCGCCGCCGCGGTCCGTCAAAATTTGCGCGCCCGTTGCGGGTTTAATCCCGGCCATATAAGAAATTTCTTCCGTCAGATCGCGGCTAATACCTTCGGCTTCCGCTAAATCAATAGCCGCTTCAAGCGACCCATGTTTCGAGCGGTCTATGGCGGCGCGGTTACGTTGGCGGCGTTCAATAAATTGCAGAGCCTTACGCACGGCTGCGTCAGACCAGCCATCTTTGGCCGCACGAGGATAAAGGTCTTGGCAGCTATCTTGAAGAACACCGCGCGTGACGCCAAAACGTTTGAGAATTTTAACACGGTCATCTGCATCTGCCCACCAAAACATGGTTAGGCCATGTGATGGCCGTAATTCTTCACGCTTAATCAACCACTTGATAAATTCTTTATTCTGCCTAGAGACCGTTAGAATGCGCTGCAAAGCGGTTTCAGAGAAAGCGGCTCCTTTATTTTTAAGCAATCTAACAACCACATCCTCTTCGAGGAATTGCGCAATAGCATCGCTCACGGAATCTGAAATATGGCGCCGCTGCGCAATCATCAATCGGTGTTCTGTAGAAACCTTTTTGATGATTTGAATCAAATCAGAGTCTGTAAGGCTTTTACTTTTTTCAAGTATATGGCGGGCGACGCGTATATCATCCTTGGCCAAGATCAAAAGTATTGTACGGGGCGCTTCATTAAGCATCACAAGGCGTTTGGCGACACTTTCGCGTAGATCGATATCAGCATCGCGTAAAAGCTCAACAAGAACATCGCCGGCCATATGCCGCTCTTGCGGCGCGAGCTGACTACTTGGAATACAAATAACGTCAGATAAACGCTTCGCGAGCGAGCGCCTAATTTCGAAGCTGGAGTCAAGATCAGCCTTAGCATCTAAAATATCCCGCGCCGTATGTTGCGGGGCCGCCTGTGCTTGGGGTGAAAGCTGAGGCGCGGCAAACGGAGTGGGTGCAGCTGGCGGCGCGATTTGCGGCTCAGGCATATAATTTTGAGGCACATGCGGTTGTGCGGCGGGCGCAGCGCTGCGAGTATCAATAGCAACAGATTGCCCCGTGGTTTGCGGGGTTGCATGAGGTTCCAGCATGGTTTCGTCCCTTAATTTAGACTTAACCTTAATTTCGACCCGTTTATGGGCCGTTAATTTTACGCATAAATTTGAACAACAAATCAACAAGAGGGCTTGTGAATTTAGCGCAAAGTCTTACCTACAGACCACGTAAAACCTAAGGAAATACAATGTCCTATGCCCTCAACACCTCAATCGAAGCGCCAAAAACCGAGCGCCGCGCTAAAAAAATCACCCAATTAGGCAGAGACCGCACGGATAACTACTTCTGGCTTAAGGATCCGAGCTGGCAAAAGGTGATGAGCGCACCAGAAACGCTCGATTCGAGCATACGCGCCCATCTTGAAGCAGAGAACACATACCATACCGACGTCACATCATCGCTTCAGCCGCTATCAGACGCAATATTTGAGGAAATGAAAGACCGCATGGAGCCAGAAGACGCCTCCGTCCCTGACCCAGACGGGAAATTTGCCTATTATCACCGCTACCGCAAAGGCGACCAACACGGCGTTTTTGGCCGCAAAGCCTTTGACGCCAAAACTCGCCAAGTCATAGGCGATGAAACGGTCATGCTTGATGCCGACGCTATTGCCGCGGAAGTCAAAGGTGATTTCTTTAGCCTCGGCGCGGTTCAGCATAGCCCCGACCATAAATGGCTCGCCTATACAGTGGACCGTAACGGGTCAGAGTCCTATGAAATTTTCTTAAAAAACATCGGAAATGGCAAAGCTCAGTCTACGGATATCACGACCAGCGCGGGCAGCGTGCAATGGGCGGCGGATGCAAAGACACTGTTTTGGGTGGAGCGCGATGAGAACCAGCGCCCCTATGCTGTCTTTGCCAAAAACGTGCATGAGCCGACTGAAACGCCTCGCCTGATATATAAGGAAACTGACCCCGGATTTTTTGTGTCTGTCGGCGAAAGTGAAAGCGGGCGTTACATAGAAATCAGTACGCATAATCACATCACATCCGAAGTCCATCGCTTGCGTTCAGACGCTCCGGCGGACAGTCCCATCTGTGTCTCCCCAAGAGAAGACAGCCGTGAGTATAGCCTGCACGAAACGGGTGAGGATATTTACATACTCACCAACACGGACGGCGCGACAGATTTTCAAATAATGAAAGCCAAAGACGCCGCGCCAGAGGCGGAGCATTGGGAGACATTTATCCCGCACACGCCCGGCTCGCTTATTTTAGGCGCGGAAAGCTACGCCAATCACCTCGTCTGGCTTGTGCGCGAAAACGCCTTGCCGATTATCCGCATCATGGATTTGCGCAGCGGCGAGCAGCATGAAATTGCCTTTAATGAAGAGGCTTACGGCCTTGGCCTTATGGGCGGCTATGAGTTTGAGACGCCGTGGCTGCGCTTTACCTATAGCTCGCCAACCACGCCGCGCCAGATTTTTGACTATCACATGGACAGCCGTGAACGCGTGCTTCTTAAAACGCAATCCGTCCCCTCAGGACATGAGCCGTCTGATTACACGTGTGAGCGCCTCTCAATGACTGTGCGCGACGGCGAGACTGTCCCCGTCACGCTTCTTTACCGCGCGGATAGAAAACCTGCACCTGACACGCCCATATTGCTTTACGGTTATGGCAGTTATGGCATCACAATCCCTGCTGCTTTCCGCACGGGCGTTTTATCCATTGTCGACCGCGGCTTTGTCTTTGCCATTGCTCATATTCGCGGCAGTATGGCCAAGGGCTATCAATGGTATCTCGATGGCAAGCTCGCGAAGAAACAAAACACATTTAACGACTTTGTCGATGTTGGGCGCGGCCTTATAGATATGGAGTATACATCACGCGGGAAAATCGTCGCCCATGGCGGCTCAGCGGGCGGGCTTCTTGTCGGGGCGGCGGTCAACCAAGACCCATCATTATTCGGCGGCGTTATTGGGGCTGTGCCTTTTGTCGATGTTCTTAATACTATGTCAGATGCCGAGCTTCCCCTTACCCCGCCCGAATGGCCAGAATGGGGCAACCCGTTGGAGAGCGAGGAAGACTATGACCGCCTACTTGCCTATTCGCCTTATGACAATATTGCCGAGGCTGACTATCCGCCTATGCTAATTACGGGCGGGCTCACCGACCCGCGCGTCACCTATTGGGAACCGGCAAAATGGGCGGCTAAATTGCGCGAGCACCAAACAGGCCCTGCCCCCATCTTGCTGAAAATGAATATGGACGCAGGCCACGCCGGCGTCTCAGGCCGATATGACAGCCTCAAAGAAACCGCCCATGAATATGCCTTTGCGGTGAGTGCGGCGTTATAAGAGACTGCAGAGTAAGCGTCTTGACAAAGAGTGTTTAAATTGACTTTCCAAATTCATGATTTTTCACAGGTAAGCTGCGGATGCGTTTACCCGTCGCCGCGAAAATCGCATTGGTCACGGCAGGAGTAATCGGCGGTGTACCTGGCTCCCCTGCTCCGCCAATCGGCGCGTCTGAGGTGATGATTTGCACGTCAATCACAGGCGCAGTATCCATGCGTATCATTTCGTAATCATGGAAATTGGTCTGCCCTACAGCACCATCTTCTATCGAAATCTCGCCGTAAAGCGCCGCCGTAAGGCCGTAGATAATTCCAGATTCCATCTGCGCCGTGAAGCCATCGGGGTTAATCGCCATACCCGCATCAGCCGCGCAGGCAACATGCACGACGCGCGGCTCGCCTTCGTTCATATCGACAGTGACGACTTCAGCCACAATGGTCATGAAGCTTTCCGTAATCGCAATGCCTTGCGCTTGTCCTTCGGGCAGAGCTTTGCCCCATCCCGCCATCTTCGCCGCCGCATCGAGTACGGCCAAATGGCGCGGCTGTTTTGACAAGAGTTTGCGGCGATATTCATAAGGATCAATACCGGCTTCACTCGCGAGCTCATCGATAAAGCTCTCTGTATAAAACCCGTGCTGCGTATGATCCACAGAGCGCCAAGGGCCAAAACGAATATGCTGTGCGCTCTCCACATAACCGATATCTTGGTTTGGTATATCGTAAAAAATATGACTAGCTTCGGCGGGGTCAAGCTTATGCACGAAGCGGTTTCTCCAGCTCAGCGGGTAACCGTCATCATCTATTTTTGCGCTGAGGCGCGCCATAGCTGAGGGGCGGTAATGATCTTGCGCCATATCTTCTTCGCGCGACCAAATGAGTTTTATCGGCAGTTTCGTTTCAGCCGAGAGGCGCGCCGCTTGATTGGTATAATCTGGCGTTGCGCGGCGGCCAAAACCGCCGCCCATAAATTGATTGTGCACAGTGACATCCTCAAATGGCATATCTAGCATTTTGGCAGTTTCAGCGCGTGTGCCAAGCGGGTTTTGCGTGCCCGTCCACATATCGCATTTACTATCCCTCACCCAAGCCAGGGCCGACATCGGCTCCATTGTCGCGTGGGCCAAAAACGGCACAGTGTATTCAGCATCGAAGATTTTTGAGCTGTTCACTCCAGCGGTGTTTCCCTCTACCATAATGGACTTAACTTTGGCCCCACCAGACAAAGCGTCACTGTAAGCCCTCATTATACTTGCATCATTTACGCCGTCATTCGTCGAGGCCGTAAACTCAACATCGACGTAATCGAGCGCTTGTTTGGCTTGCCAATAACCATCGGCCACGACCGCAATAAAATCACCCATATTGAGCACATCGATAACACCTGACATGCCGCGCGCTTCACTGGCGTTCATCCGTGCAACCGTGCTGCCGTGAACAGGAGCGGCTTTAACGGCGGCGTATTTCATGCCCGGTACGGAGGCATCAATGCCAAACATCGCCGTACCGTTCACCTTGGAGGGGATATCGCGGCGCGGCAGGCTTGTGCCCATTAACTTATAATCTTTACGCGCTTTAAGCGGTGGGTTTAGGTTTGGGCGCATATCCGCGGCCGTTTTTACAAACTGCGCATAAGGCGCGGAGCGATTTGACGCCGCATGATAAAGCTGGCTGTCAGCTGTGGTGACCTCATTTGCGGGAACGTCCCACCCTTTCGCCGCAGCCTTAATCAGCATTTCGCGCGCGGCCGCACCCGCTGTTTGCATCGCCGCTGTCCCTGTAAAACGCACAGAAGCAGAGCCGCCCGTGATCTGTAATCCCATTTTTTTAGAGACCATGAGGAATGCGCCGTTAACAGTATCTTCGACAATACCAGTGACTTTTTTGCCTCCCATGATAAACCCGCGCGCGAGCGCAAAATTCGCATAGTCTTTCTCGGCAGGGGCCTCGATAATCTCCAGATTATCCCATTCCACATCCATTTCGTCAGCGAGCATCGCGCCAAGCGCGGTCAGCACACCTTGGCCCATTTCAGAATGCGGCACGATAGCCGTGACTTTGTTATCTTCGCCTATTTTCACCCACGAAGTAACAAGCGTTTCGCCCTCGCCTTCAACATATTGACGCTGCTTTTTCTCTATGTGACCGGGCCGTATGGCGACGCCGACCATAAAGGCACCGCCCGCAACAACGCCTGCTGTGATAAATCCGCGGCGAGTCCACTTGCCCTTTTTTATGGGGCGTCCCTTTTTATCAAGCTTCACCTCAACCTGTGTTTTGTTATCTGTCATGGCCGCCCCCTATATCTTTGCCGCAGCGGTTTTAATGGCCGCCTTGATGCGCGAATACATACCGCAGCGGCAAATATTACCCGCCATAAAGCTCTCGATTTCGGCGTCAGTTGGATTAGGCGTTTCAGATAAAAGCGCCGCCGCCGACATAATCTGCCCAGATTGGCAATAACCACATTGCGGTACTTGATGATCTATCCAAGCTTGCTGCACGGCATGAAGCGTGCCGTCATCTGCGGCAAGGCCCTCAATCGTCGTAACGGATTGGCCTTCGATATCGCCTATTGGCATCTGGCAAGAGCGAACGGCTTCACCTTCGACGTGAACAGTGCAGGCCCCGCAAAGCGACGCACCACAGCCAAACTTTGTGCCTGTCAATCCAAGCTGCTCACGCACGGCCCAAAGAAGCGGCGTCTGCGGGTCAGCCGCAATCTCAGCCGCCTTGCCGTTCACATTTAGCTTTATCATCTCGTTCTCCGCCGCAATGGTTATAAATGCAGTGAAGCAACATAAGCGAATTCGGCGCATTTACCAAATGACTAAACTGCAGCCATATCATGCAAAGGTGACGCAGATAATGGCGACATGCTATTGGCCCAATAGGTCGAGCTATGTTTTAATTTTATTCAGGAATAATCTTCCCGCCTTCGCCCGTCAGATTAAAACTTAATCGAGTTGCTGATGATAATTGGGATAAAACCATATAAAAAAACCCAGCTCAAGGCTGGGTTAAATTATTAAGCGGAGGACATACCCTCCTTGCTAAAGCAGCCTGATTACTGAGCTTTGATTTTCACGCGGTAAACAGCGTCATAACCCGCTTTATACTGCTGACATTTCGAATCATCGAGCTTGAATTCACCAACAAAGACTTCTGCATCATAAGCTTGCTTGATTTTTTGCTCGCATAGTTCTTTTTCGACGCTAGCTTCGAATTCACAGCGGCGCTCAACAGCCTCAGCTTCGGCGCGTATGAAGGAAATCCATTTCTTAGCATTTTGACCTTCGCGCGATGATAATGGCACGCGGTCAAAAGCATCAATAGCATTTTGACGCTTTTGGTTTTTTGTCGAATTTTGTCGGTCCGCTTTCGTGGTCCCTTTACAAACTGCGCGCGGTTCTTTCTGGGAATCCTCATAACGACATGTCGCAATAAGCATGTAAGATTTACCCGCATCAAATCCTTTTGAAATCGCGCTATTGAAGGCCTGTTCTGCTTTTACGCAGTCGCCTTCATTGTAAAGCGCTTCGCCCAAATCAGCGTAAAGTTTAGCCTGACCTGACCCGGCAGCCGCTCTTTCCAAAATAGGAATAGCTTTTTTATACTCACGTGATTGACGGTATAAATCAGAGAGCTGAACAAGCTTTTCAGAGCTTTGAGAAATACGGCCTGCATTTAGCTCACGTTCAAGAATTTGAGCGGCTTGATAAGGCATATCATAGAAAGAATAATACTGAACCACCTTCAAAAGGTCTTGCTCAGACGTCAGAGCGCCGCCGAGATAAAGCATTTTAGTGACTTCAAAGGCTTCCTGTTCACGGCCGCCATTCGCGAGCATAGACGCCCAGGCATCCCAAAGCGTTTTATCTTCAGGCCAACGGTTAATCATTTGACGCACAATATCGGCCTGCCGACCGGGTTGACCTAGATTATTGTAGAGAAAGTTCAAAAGATCAAAGTGCTTACGTTCTTTCGGACTGGCCGAATTAAACCATTTTTCAGCCCATGGTAGCGCCCTAGAATAATTATCTGACTGCACCCAAGCTTGGACTAGCATTTCAGTGTATTGAGGTTTTTGCTGGCCGCCATTGTTGAGATAGTTCTCTAGCAATTGCGCCCCTTGAGCATATGATCCATTGGCAATATGAAGCTGAGCCACATTAACGCGCAAAGCATCAGATTCGTTGGGTAATAACCCACCCGCATTAATAGCGTTATCAAACGAGCTAATTGCTTGACCATAATTATTAGTTTCATAATGAGACGCGCCCATCATTTGATAAATTGTTGAGCGCTCATATGCGTTAAGCTCAGGTATCCCGAGAGCCTCGTTGAGTTTATTAATCGCAGCGCTATGCTGATTTGAGTTAATAAACTGAAGCGCATCATTCACGATTTGGCCCGCATTCGCGCCAAACTGACGACCCTCTTGCGCATTGGCAGGCAATACTGTCATAGCCGTCACAACGGCGGCACCGCCGAAAACGAGAGATGCACTGATTAGCGCTGATTTCAGAGTTGAAAAATGTTTTGTCATAATAGGCTCCCGTATGTTGGGCATGTATCTGTTGCGAACAATATCGCGGCAGTGTGGTCGCATGTAGATAAAGAGGCGCACTTATAAGGCAGGCACACCCCCTCTTAATTATTCCGGAATGATATTTCCGCGCTCATCCGCCAAGCGGAAAGTAATTTTTGATTCCACGCCAGAGCGAGAGACAGTACGCCCATCGACGATTTTTGGATTATACTTCCACCGTTCAACCGACTTAACCGAGGCCCGTTTGAACAAGTTTTGAGTACAAAACGGAGCCGTTACGTTAAACGGCGCGCCGTCTGGACTCACATCAAATTTTACAAGACAGTGACCAGATTTTTCTGCGCGAGGCGGCATGATAGGCGGGATACGTACAAGCGGCTGGGCATCACGGTCAGATACTTGAATTTTAAAGTTTTGACGATCAATCTTCGGCGCTTCAAACTCAGGGATAGCACCCTCAAGTGAGGCAATCGCTTCTTGCGGTTTTGCAGCCTGTTGACGTTCAATTTGCGGCGGCGGAGGCGGCGTAATCACCTTTTTAACTTTGTCAATTTTTGTTGACCGTTTCACAACTTTAATGTCTTCAACGGTCGGGTTGATTTCAAAGTTGGTCGCTTCAAGTTTTTCTTGCGCTTTGAAATCACCTGAAATCAGAATTTTCATCGCCACGAAAAGCGCGAATGTTACAACCGCAGCCACAACTATACCGACTAACCAACGTATGATATTTCCCATTTTATGTTTCCTTTCGTCTCAATTAACGTGAAACCACGCCGTGAGCTAAGTTAAGTTTAGATTACTTCGTCCCGACTCGGGTCGAAATACTCAAATCTTGCATTAAATCCTGCAAGCCCATGGAAATGCCAACTTCGGCATCTTTATCAGCAATGATAATCGCTTCGGCTTTCGGGTTCTCGTCCCGCATTGCCGTAATGATAGGACGAACATCTGCAAGATCATAAGGGCGTTTATCAATCCAGATTTCATTTTGGGCGTTTATCGCGATCAAAATACCTGGCTGCCACTCAGCTGCAGTGTCCGCTTCGGGTTTAAAGGGATCAATCCCGGGCGTTTTAACGAAAACTGATGTTACGATGAAGAAAATTAGCAGAATAAACACGACGTCGAGCATCGGTGTCATATTTAATTCGGCATCTTCTTCTTCAATAATTGTACGACTACGTCTTGCCATAATGTTACCTTATCACATTTTATAGAACTTTGCAAACGCTGGGCGCAGTTTGCGCCTCAGCTATTGAATTCAAAGCCTAACTATTTCTTACAATCTCGATTTTAGAGCCGAGACCTTTGCCGTCAAATTCATCCTTAAGCGTCACAAGCAGACCATGCCGCGCTGATTCATTCACGCGAAGAATGATATTCGCGCCTGGTTTGTCCGCAAGCAAGCGTTCCACGGCAAGAGACACACGGTCACATTCCGTCTGATTACCATCAACAGAGCAGACACTCTGATTATCGACGTAAACCGTAATTGCAGGCTTAGGCACAGTATCAGGCAAATCATCCGGCGGTGGCGGTGGCTGCGTGAGATCAATACCGCGCTCATCGAGGAAAGTTGCGGTGACGATGAAGAAGATAAGCATGATAAACACGATGTCGAGCATCGGTGTCATATCGACTTCGGCTTCGTCAGATGTTTTATTACGGCGTCTTCTCATGAGGACTTCCTTTTTTAATTAATGACCGACTAGTCGTTCAGGCTATCGGCAAAACGAGCTGTTTCGCGAATACCTTTACGTTCGACGTAGTTGGAGAAAAACAGACCTGCTAGCGCAACCATCATGCCTGACATAGTTGGAATAGTCGCTTTAAAGACCCCTTCCGCCATCAGTCTTGCATTAGATGAACCCGACAAAGCCATGACGTCAAACACTTCAATCATGCCAGTAACTGTACCCAGCAGACCTAGAAGCGGCGCAATCGCAACAAGTGTTTTGATAATCGCAACATTTGTGGTCGTCTTGGCTTTAACTTGGCCGATAAGTTCATCACGGATAGCATGAGCACGCCAACTTGTATGATCTGCGCGATCCTCCCATTCTTTGCGAAGGCGATTAACAATCCCGCGGTGCGCGGTAAAATAATACGCCAGACGCTCCATAATGAATGAGAACATAGCAAAGGCAAGGATCATGATGACATAGAGCACGTTCCCGCCTTGCTGCAACAACTCTTGCAGGCCGTTATATGCGGTAATGGGATTAAGATATTCCATATCTTATAACTCCTGTTTGTTTTGATTGAAAAACGTGGAGGATGCGGAAACTATCCGCATCCTTGAATTTTCAACCTTAGACGCTACCGCCGCGGGCTTCGACGTGGCGAGCCACAATCCCAGCAGATTGCTCTTCAAGTGTCCCCTGTACACCGCGCGCCAATGACGAGCAGAAGCTGTGCAGGATAAGAAGCGGAATAGCTGCAATAAGACCAAGCATTGTTGTGACAAGCGCTTCGGAAATACCGCCAGCCATAAGCTGTGGATCGCCTGTGCCGTAAATCATCATGGCTTGGAAGGTCTTGATCATACCTGTAACCGTACCAAGAAGGCCGAGCAGAGGCGCAATACCAGCCGCAAGTTTCAGGAAGTTTAGACCAACTTCTAACTTAGGCGACTCGCGAAGAATAGCTTCATCAAGCTTAAGCTCAACAGTATCACCATCTTTGTTTTTGCTTTCGTCATAAGCCATCATCACGCGGCCAAGTGGGTTAGACTTGCTGGCCTGCGCCTTACGCTTCTGACCGTTCACAGCCATAGACGTTAGGAATAGACGGATAATGTTAAGTACACCAAAGACGACACCAATCCCAAGAAGAATGAGGATGATGTAACCAATTTTACCGCCTTGCGCGATACGCTCACCAGTATCTGGCACACGCTCAAACGACTTCAAAAGACCACCGCGAGTTGGATCAACCGGTGCATACACCAATGCCCCACCAGACGCGTTTACCACGTTAGAGGCCGCTGCGTTGACGTCGCCGCCAGGCTGTTTTGGTAGAAGCGACAGAAGAACCGGTGTCGTGCCAGCTTCAAGGTCAGCAGATGGGCCTTTGTAACCCAAAAAGTTTGCACCGCTTGTTGTAAAGGCCGCAAATGGACCAACGCGCGTCACTGACTGCGTAGCACCGTCATCGACGTTTGCTACCGGCGCCTCAAATGTTGTGACTTGGCGCTGCGCCTGGATTTCACCAAGCATAGACTGCCAAACCGCATTGAGCTGCTCTGTATTAGGTAGCGCTTTTGACTCTGACACTTCTCCCAAAATCGCTGTGCGAGTTGGATATTGCGCCGTAATCAAAGAGTTGTCCAAAATAGCTTTAAACTCGCCTGCTTTTGCACGCGCCAAACCGAAGACTTCACCGAAGTCACCTTGAGCCGCTTTTAACTCATTCTCAAGCCGTGTAATACGGTTTTGGTTGCCATCAAATGTGCTTTGCACTGAATTCGCCTTGCGTTCCAGCGTAGCGAGCTCGCCGCGCGCTTGAGACAAAAGAGATGATTGCTGGTTTTTTCGAGCCGCGAATTTAGCTTCACGGTCACGGTTTTCTTGCGCTGTTTTAGCTGCATCTTGACGAACCTTATCGAGCAAGCCGCCAACAGACGTGATTTGAGCGCTTGCTGGCATAGCAGAAAGCAGGACTGCAGACCCTACGAGGGCCGCCGTCGTTTTTGTAAAGAATTTCATTTTATTATCCATGATTTGAACTCCTAA
>CAZFWZ010000005.1:0-41212 GCA_964522765.1 uncultured Caulobacterales bacterium
GACCCTGCGAAACTCCCGCCTGCGTTCTTCATATCCGCGATGGGCGAGCTGAGCATAGACATATAGGGCTGCCAGAGCGGCATGCGCCAAATGGGGTCATGCTCATGAGCTGATTTTTCCAAAACCGACGCTACAGGAGCTTCTCTGTTTGAGAAGAATGGCGGGAGCGTCGGACCAAGTGCCACTCGCGCTGCACCTGTCAAAGTCGCAAAATCGATGATTAAAACAGGCTCGTCTTCAGCCGCGCGGCAAAGAGCGTCACCCAAGACAAGGCGTCCTTCAGCATCAGTATTATCGATTTCAACCGTCAATCCTGCACGCGAGCTTAAAATATCTCCAGGACGATAGGCATTTGCGGAAATAGCATTTTCAGCAACAGCGATAAGGCAATGAAGCCGCACAGGAAGACCTGTGGCCATAATCATAGAGGATAGCGCCAAAGCATGAGCCGCGCCGCCCATGTCTTTTTTCATTATACGTGCCCCGCTCGCGCTTTTAATATTCACACCGCCCGTATCGAATGTAATCCCTTTACCCACAACAGCTAGCCTAGGGTGTGATGGATCACCCCACTCAATTTCAACCAAGCGCGGCGCTTGATGGGCTGCGCGGCCAACGGCGTGTATCATAGGAAAGTTCTTCTCCAAAAGCTCTGAACCAACAGTTTCGCGTAAACTTGCGTCATATTTTATTGCCAAATCCGACGCAGCTTTATGCAAGGATTCTGGGCCCATATCCCCCGCGGGCGTGTTTATGAGATCACGCCCCAAAGCCGTCGCCTCAACTATGGCCATGACTTCATCAGGATTTTGATCCTCACTTAGCACGAGCACCGGCGGTGTTCGCTTTTCTTTTAAGTAACGGTCAAACTTATAGGCCCCAAGTCCCCAGCCTATCGCGGCCTGACGTGAAGACCAGTCTTTCGGAAGAGTCCGGATGATATAGGTTCCGCCAGAGAGAAAGTTCGACAACCCTCCCATTTGAATAGCACTTTTAACATCTCCCTTTATTGCGCCCGCACCAAAAAGCACGCGCTCAATCTCTCCGCTAACCCCAGGAAGCCGCAAACGTTGACCTTTCCCACCGTCGAACTTCCGCGCATCAGCAAAATTTTGTTGCGCCTGCGTAAGGCTCTCCCTCAATGTGCTCCAACCATCAGGACGGCAGACATCTATTGGTGTGGCTGTTTCAGATTTAATCGTATAGCAGGCAATCATAAGTCTCTCTGAGTGGGCGTTCAGTCCAAGGATAAGCCAGTTTTCTGCGCTTGCAAGACAATTGCGCCTTTAATATCTTACTAACAATTAACTGTATTCGTTTACTTTTGTTAACCCTTTCTTATGACGAAACATCCGAAGAAGAAGGTTGAAATCGCAAACTTAAAAGTCGGAGCCAGTCATGCGTTTAGCCATATCATTTCTTGCCGCAACCTCGCTTCTTAGCGGCTGTATGGTTGCGCAAGGCTATACAGAAAAAGAACAGTCTATTGTTGATAGTCTGGACAGCGGCCTTTATCAGCCTGCTAGCCGTCAATCGCGCGATAATATTGAAACGCAAAGCATACTCGCACAAGCGACGTTTTGGTCGCGTGAAGCCCAGCTCAATCCTTCTGACCTTGAGTCATCAATCCGCCTCACCTCAGCCGTTCGCAAGATGGGCAATGCCAGCCAAGCCGTCGATATTGCACAAATGGCACGCCAAATCCATCCACGTGACCCTTATCTGCTAGCGGAATATGCAGCATCACTGATTGCCTCTGAACGCGGCGAAGAGGCCATAAAACCATTGCAAGATGGACTCCGCACCACACCTGCTTACGGCCGTCTTTGGTCTTTGATGGGCGCGGCTCTTGATCAACAAGAAAAATATGCTGAGGCCCGCCGCCACTATGAGCGAGCCTTGCAAGTCACGCCTAATGACCCGAATGTCTTGGCGAATATGGGGCTAAGCTATGCGCTTGAAGGAAATGCAAAAGTCGCCGAGCAGTGGCTACGCCGTGCTGCCGCGCAGCCTGGCGCAGGTCCAGGAGTAGAACAAAATCTTGATCTCGTCATGCAGCTACAAGGCAAGCCAGCTGAAAGCCAGCTGGCCGAAAGCACTGCTGCCCCAGAGCAAGCCTATGCGCAGCATTCCACTTGGGGCCGTACAAATGCTCAACGTCCAAATATTCAAAGGCCCTCTAATCAAACCAGTTCGCAAAGCCCATTTGCATCACGTCAAAGCGCGCCTCAAGGTTACTACGGCTCTCAGAACCCTGCGCCCGTTGCACAGGGACACCTCAGTAATGGGCAATCATTTAGTGTCGGTAACGGTGCGCCGCGTTCAGCTATGGACGCCGCTCGTATGGCAGCACAGAAAAGTCAAGGGCGCAGAGCCATTGTTCCAATGGGAGAGGCTGTTCCAAACTCGTCCGTGCTTGTTCAAAACGGCAGCGCTAAATATGCTCAGCCGCAACAAGGGCAATATTCGCCACAAGGCCAGCAGCCGCGGACTCAATCAGGGCAGCAACAAATCCCGCAGCAACAATACCCGCAAGGGTATGCACCGCAGCAATATGGATTACCTCAACAGCTCCAGCCTCGCGGAGCCGCAAGGCGCCGGTAAGGTCAGTTAAACTAAACCTTATATATTATTTCAAAACATCTGCTAAAAAAAACGCGCCCCTTTCACAAAAGTGGGCGCGTTTTTATTTAACTTAAAAAAGTTAGTAAACGTTATCAGATGTTTCCACCAATTCGCAGCGCCGCGGGTGTCAAGATGACAATAAAGATAACCGGTAGGAAGAATAAAATCATCGGTACTGTTAGTTTGGCTGGTAGTGCGCCCGCTTTTTTCTCCGCTTCAAGCACACGCATATGACGGTTTTCATTCGCCATAGTACGCAGCGTTTCGCCAAGCGGCGTACCGTAACGGTCAGCCTGCACAAGCGCAGTCGATACGGATTTGATACCTACGTGATTATTTCTGCGAGCTAAGTTTTCATAGGCATGGCGGCGGTTAGGCAAATAAGAAAGCTCAGCCGTTGTTAATGAAAATTCTTCGGCAAGCTCAACAGAGCTATCCGCCATTTCTTTCGCAACCCGCCCAAATGCAAGTTCAACTGACATACCAGATTCCACGCAAATAAGCAGCAAGTCTAGAGCATCAGGAAAGATAGGCATAATAGATTTTAGGCGCTTACCAGCTTTGTTCTTCAAGTAAATTGCGGGCGCATAATAACCAAAAGCAACGCCAAGAATTGTATATCCAATACGCTGGATCATTTCTTGACCGCCAACGTTCAAACCTACCAAAAAGATTAATCCAAGCGCAAGGAAAACAAGCGGAAGTATCAACCTCGCGAAATAAAATGTATACATGGGCCGCTGCCCACGAAGACCTGCTTGAGCGAGTTTGTCGCGCAAGTCTGTTGCTTCTAGCAATTTTTCTAGGCTCAATCCGTCTACGAGATTTTTAACATAACCCTTTTGGCCTTGGCGCAAGCCCTGTTCCTTGTTCAACTCGTCCATACGCGCTTTACGCATGCCCTCGCGAGCATCGGAAACTGAAGACATACGTTTCTTAAGTTTATCCCCCTCAAGTAAGGGAGATACAATCATATAAACAGTCGCGAGTACTGACCCTGTCACCACAAGGTGAAGAGCTTTTTGAAAAAATAATGCGGATTCTGTATCCATAATGTCCGCCTCAAACTTTAAAGTTAATCATTTTTCTCATGACGAGCGTACCCGTCACCATCATACCCGCCCCAATCATTAAATTTTTATGACCGCGTGGTGTTGTATAAAGTTCCGTCATATAATCAGGTGAAGCTAAGGTAATCAAAACCATCAAGATTGGCGGCAAAGCCGCGATAATACCAGCTGACATCTTGGCTTCAGCCGCTAGAGCTTTCACTTTCTGGCGTAAGACTTTACGTCCGCGAAGCACGTTGGCGAGGTTGGACAGACTCTCACCTAAGTTACCACCAGTTGAGCGCTGAATATTAAGTACAGTCGCAAAGAAATTCACTTCTGATAAAGGTATCCGTTCGTACATACGTTGCAAACAGACCTCGATGGGAACACCAACGGACTCGCCTTCAACAACGAGTTGAAATTCACTGCGCACTGGCTCTGGACTTTCATGGGCAATAATCTTCAGACAATCACCAAGAGGCAAACCTGTGCGAACACCGCGTACGATGATATCCATGGCATCAGCAAAATGAGCTGTGAATTTCTTCTGGCGGCGGTTAATCAAAAAATTCAGAATAAAACGTGGAAAACCAATACCTAACGCAATCGCTAGCCCTAAAGATAGTTTCCAGCTTTGCCCCATGAGGAATGGAATGCCGCCTGCCAAAATCGCAAGACAAAGGCTTATAATCATGAAAGTTTGAGGTTTCATCGATGAGTTTGCTTGCATGAGCTTAGAAGATAAACTTTTTTGTTTTTTCTTCTTATCCTTCTGATCCTCTTCAAGTTTACCTAAAGACTCTTCAATTTGTTTACGGCGGTTTCCGCCTTCATCAGCTTTTAAGAAACTGAACATTCCTTTTTTGTCACGAGACGCTCCGGCACCAATCGCTGCCACACGTTTTTTTCCCGACGTGTCTTCGCCAACGAACATCAGTCCGATAAGAACAACCATCAAGGCCAATGCACCGGGTAAAATAAGAGACTCATCCATAACTTACGTACCCGCTTCGTCTAGGGCTTGGGCCAACTCTTTTTCCAAGTTAAAATAACGCGCGCGTTCCCAAAATACAGGACGGGCGATACCCGTAGATTTGTGCTCACCGATAATTTTGCCATTCGCGTCCTCGCCGTCCATTTCGTAAACGAGTAAATCTTGCGTCACGATAACATCGCCTTCCATACCAATAACTTCAGTAATATGAGTGATGCGGCGCGAACCATCACGAAGGCGGGTGGCTTGGACAATAATATCAACGGAACCCGTAATCATTTCGCGAATAGTTTTAGCAGGCAGTGAGAAGCCACCCATCGTAATCATAGATTCAATTCGCGAAAGAGCTTCTCGCGGGGAGTTGGCGTGAAGCGTTCCCATCGAGCCATCATGGCCCGTATTCATAGCCTGTAACAAATCAAAAGCTTCGGGACCACGCACCTCACCCACGATAATGCGTTCAGGACGCATCCGCAGGCAGTTTTTCACCAAATCAGTCATGGTGATTTTACCCTTGCCTTCTAGGTTTGGCGGACGTGTTTCAAGACGCACAACATGTGGTTGCTGGAGCTGCAATTCAGCAGAATCTTCGCAGGTAATGATACGCTCATCAGGGTGAATAAAACTGGTCAAGCAATTCAAGAGCGTGGTTTTACCTGAACCCGTACCGCCAGAAATAATAATGTTACATTGGCAAGCACCAATAATTTCAAGAACACGCGCGCCGGCAGGAGAAATGGATTTGAAGTTTACCAAATCGGCTAACTTCAACGAGTCTCTTTTAAACTTACGAATGGTAAGCGCAGGGCCATCAATGGCAAGCGGCGGCCCAATAACGTTTACACGAGATCCATCAAGAAGGCGAGCGTCACAAATCGGACTGGCTTCATCAACGCGCCGGCCTACTTGAGACACAATTCGCTGACAAATATTCATTAGCTGCTGATTGTCTCGAAACCGAATGTTGGTTTTTTCCATCTTACCGTTTGTTTCGATAAAGACGTGTTTCGCACCATTGACCATGATATCAGCAATGTCATCACGCGCAAGCAAAGGCTCGAGAGGTCCATATCCTAGAATATCGTCACAAATTTCGCCAATCAGTTGACTTTGTTCCGCAACAGACAGGCGGACATTACGAATAGCAATAATCTCATCAACAATCGTACGAATCTCAGTCCGCGCTTTATCTGGCTGCATGCCCGCTAATGCGGAAACATCGATAGTTTCAAACAACGCATTAAAAATTGTTGCCTTTGTTTCGTAATACTCATCCGTCACTTCGGCTTTAGGCGCACGCGAAGCCGCCGCTGCGTTTGCCGTTACGACTTTCGCAGTATCATTGGCCGAAGATTTATCAATTTTCGGCGCTTCAACATTTGCCTTAGGCGGCGCTTGCAGTGCAGCGGAACCAGTAGCCTTTTTACCAAACATATCGCTATTTACCCTTTAGCTTAGAAAAGAGAGATTTAACGTCTTTAGAGCCGCCTTTTTTCTTTTTGCTACTGGCCGCGCTCAAGTCAGGATAACGTCCTGTCTTCAAGCGTGAAGCAATCATCTCAAATCCCGTTACATGACCCGAGGCGGCTTTGATTTCCGTCAGCATTTTACCATCATTTGAGGCTTGAGTATAAATTTCAGGATCGAAGGCCAATGCAACTGCAGGATCAAGGCCTACCGCTGCACCAAATTCCTTGACAGAGATTTCATGGTTTTTAGTTGTACCCGTTCGGTTCAAAATCAATATTGGATCAGCATCATTTGGACGTTTTTCCCGTAAATAATCAATCAGATTTTTAGTATTGCGCAGATTCGCCAAATCTGGTGCAGCTGTAATAACGACATCATCACACCCAACTAAGGTACGCGACGTCCAAGGCGCCCAGTAATGCGGAATGTCAAGAATTGTCATCGGGCTAACACTACGCACAACATCCACAACAGCTTCATAAGCTTCAGGTGTCATGGTAGGGGTACTTCCGAGAGAACCAGCTGCGGGCAAAATAGATAAGTTTGCCGTATGACGTAACATGATACGGTCAAGAAGAGTTTCATCCAGGCGCTCGGGCTCGGCTAACGCCTCTTCCAATCCTTGTGAATTATCATAAGCAAAATCGAGGCCCGTCGTACCCCATGACACATCAAGATCAACAAGCGCAGTTTGTTGTCCAATATTTTCTGATAAACACCACGCAATATTATGCGCTAGCGTTGAAGATCCCACGCCGCCTTTGGCCCCAAAAAATGCCGCAACGCGCCCTGTAAACGGTTTATCAGGGTCACTAAACAAGTCAGCCAAAGAGTGTATAACGCCCAATGGATTAAGCGGCGGCACAAGATAATCGCTGACGCCTTGGTCAATCAGCTGACGATAAAGCCGAATATCATTGACCGCGCCAACAACCACGACCTTCGTTCCTGAGTCGCAAAGGGCCGCGAGTTGTTCCAGTTGAGCAAAAAGTTCTGCACCGCGCATTCCTGATTCGATTATAATCAGATTGGGCGTGGTTTCTTTATGATAATGTTCAATTGCCGCTAACAAACCACCCATATACACAGATAAATTTGCCCGCTTCATTCGCCAATCGCGCTTCGTCGCATCTATAGCGCCTGCCGTATCAGGTCTATCGCAAAACGCTTCGATAGTGACTGATGGAAGTGCTTTTTCTCCGCCTTCGCGCGGTAACTCCTCTTCGGTTTGAATGACAGGCGGCATCGCAGTTGGAGCAGGCATTGCATGAGCAACAGCGGCCTGAGGCGGCGCAGCTTGCGGCTGAGGATACCCTTGCGGCATAGGAGCGGCTGCCATTTGACCTGGAACGGGATGCGGATGCGCAGGCGGCGCCAATTGAGGCATGGCCTGAGGAGGCTGTGGAGCATGAGCCTGCGGAACACTTTGTGGTGCAGGCATCTGCTGCTGTGGTGAAGGCATCTGTTGCGGTGACGGCATAGGCTGTGCTCGGCGAACTGGCGGAGCCATGTGACCTGCAACCGGCGCGGCGGGTGACGGACTTGGAATAGCCATTGGTCGAGTTTGCTGATTTTGGTTCGTCATCTTATTCATCCGCTTATCATTCTAGTGGCAGGAAAACCCTTCCACCCAATTTTTGGCCAATTAGCCAGTCTTAAGTATTCCGTCTTTACTCTTCAGTATTAACGACCTGATCTACAGGTCTCGGCGATCCAGTTAGCTCGCCAAGAATGTATTTGTCATAAACTGTTCGCCGTCGCTCTGCATTAGACGCGCCCAAAGCATAGGGTTCTAATAGCTGGCGCGGATCTTGAATCATCGCGCCAAGATTTGCGTTTAAAGAACATCCAAAGGATGGCATTGGGAGATTAGAATGAGTCTCCACAAGGTTTTCGAGGCTTCGGCAATCTTTTGGGACAATTTTTAGGCGGCGATAAGAGACAACAACGGGTGCAGGCGTCGATGGATTAGACTGATATTGACCTGTTTGAATAGCGCCAATGCCCATTCCCATTTGCGCCATTGTCTGCCGCACAAGCGCCGCAGATTGTTGCGTACCAATTGAGCCTGAATGCGCGCCCGGAACGTTAATGTATAAAGGCCCATCGCCATATTGACCATAAGTCGCAAGGAAATCTGTTACAGCATCCTGATCGCGTGAGGATAAATCCATACCGTTGGGGCGAGAGTAAAGTTCTAATCGTTCAATCGACTCTGAAATAGAGATAGGCTCATTATTTATAACTGGGCGAGGTGCCGCCTGCGGAACGGCACACGCGCTAAGCGCCAACGCGATAGCCGATATCAATAATGGCAGTTTAAATTGCGATGTCATAGTCATCCCCGTTTCTAATCAACCACGTGGCCAAATGGCCCTGGCAATGTGTTTGATGTAATTTTCTTGCCGTTTTTACGGTAAACCTTATTCAAACGCCCTAGAAGAAGAGCGTCTGTGTCATCAGCAGGAACAAACCCGTCAATAGGCGTCTGAAGCTTGTCAGGATGCGTTGGATCAACCAGATAAGGTGTGACAATGATGACGAGCTCTTGTTGGCTCGTAAGGTCGTCGCGGTTACGGAAAGCTGCACCAATTCCTGGTACATCTTTCAGTCCAGGCGTTCCATCAATCGATTGACGGCTTTCTTCACGGAGAAGCCCAGCAATCACAAGACTTCCGCCAGCGGGTAGCTCAACGACTGTATTTGCACGCCGGACACGCAGGCCCAAGATATCGGAGGTAACACCCCCTGTTTCAAATGCTGATTCGGTGGTTGGCTCAGAGACCTCAGTGGAAATATTAAGAGAAATGCGGCCTTCACTAAGAACAATAGGTGTGAACCCAAGGGACACGCCGTAAGGCTTAAACTCAAATTCACGAGAGAGGCGACCATTATCGTCAACAAACACATCAGTTAAGAATGGAAATTCACCGCCTGATAGGAAATTGGCGGTTTCTCCGGAAATTGCCGTCAATGTCGGTTCAGCTAGCGTGCGGATGAGGCCGACACGTTCAAGAGCCGTCAAATCCGCGCTAAGAGATTGTAGCGCCCCGCCCGCAGTATTATTAAATACGCCTGACCCACTAAAACCGGAGGTTGAGTTCAATGATGCATTTGAAAGTAAAGAAACCGTACTGTCACCTAATTGCCCAATTGCACTTAAATTAATACCAAGTTGCTTAGTAATAGAACGCTGCATTTCAACGATACGAACTTTTAATAGAACCTGGTCTTTACCCTCAATTGACATCAAATTAACGATTTCAGATTCTGCGCCGCTGCCAGTGGTCTCATCAAGCCACATTTCAGCAAGAGACTCTACGCGGTTTGCTGCCGCAGCGTTTGGCACTGACCCTGTCAGCAGTAAATTATCATTCACGGCCTGCACTTGCACTGTCGCTTCTGGCGCGTGCTCTGCGAAAAGGTCACGTAGCCCAGAAATATCACGCTCTACACGAATTTCTAAGTTGAGTATTTCTTGGTTCTCATGACCATAAAAATAAGCATTCGTCTGGCCGGGAAGCTTTCCGATTAGAACGACGCGTTTATCGGTGTGAACCATCGCTTCAACGATATCAGGGTTAGAAATAATCACATCCTTCATACCTACAGGCAATTCCACGACAGTTGATTTTGAAAAAGGAAGCACAACAGACCGAGAAACTGCACTTTGGCCTGGCGTGCGTATAGAAATCTCGGCCGAACTATCGGGCGAAATATGGCTATAAGACCGCGTTCCTGCGTCCGCAGCGAAAGCGCATATCATGGCAGAGCTCAAAATTAATGCGCTTCTTAAACGTGGTAATCTTGTCATGAATTGGCTCATCTTATTCCCCTACAATCGCTACAGACGATTGCTCGCCGTTACGATAAACAACGACTGAATCTCTTGTTGCTCGTTTTTTAGATATCGTGGAGCGGCTCACCGCAGATCCATTTCCAACTGATGATCCGATCGGACGTAGCACCATGGAGAGTTCACCAGATGCAATTGACGCTTGTAACAACTCCGTATCCCTCGGACTTAACTCCAAAGTTGCTGTTGATCCCTCAATCGAAGCCCCGCCGTCCTCATCAATGTCAAATGTCTGATCGATGGCCAAAACACGCACATTTTCGAATATAGTCGATGTTTCAAAAATATCTTTCCCACGCGTTTGACCTGGCAAAGCGGGCTCTTCGACCTCAATCGTTAATAAAATGTCGACATGATCCCCGGGCTGAATAAAACCGCCAGACGCTGATTCTGTCGAAATTTCGGTTGCCACGGCCCGCATCCCTGGCGTTAGTAGACCGGACATTAATCCTTTGTCGCCCACCAAAACGATTCGGCGTTCGGAAATAGGCTCGCCAACATAAATCGGCGCCCGCGCCACGCCCTCTTGAAATTCAGCTAAAGCTTCTGGACGGTCCTCACGGGTCACATATTCTGGTGACATAGCTTCGCTAGGCCATTGTTTCCACTTGATATTTGCATCAGACAAACGTCCACCAAAAGGAATATCCGCTGAGGCGGCTAAGATGTCCTGATACTCAATTTGCTCTACCTCAACGACAGGGGCAGCAGAAGGCGCTGCTGTTGGCTGCCCAAGCTTTTGAGCTTGCGTAAACACAACTGCCCCGAGCACAACGAGTCCGCCGATCAGTATTAAACGTTTTTTATCCATGAGACATTACACTCCAATTCCAGTCTATCTTGCTGTGCATTTGATAAAGCATGGTTAATTTCTATAAATTCTTAGCAAATTTTTCGTTAACGCCTGCATATGAACGACCGTTTAGGCCCAAACCTAACCCAAACCCGCCGCATATCGAAAAATATCGCTTTGCGGCAGCGTCGCCAACGCGCCAATAGCCAGAGCAAGGCCATAGGGCATTTTTTTCTGATCTTTAAACATTGTATGCATCCACGGCGCTGTCATCACGCGAACTGGAATAAATTTACGGCCAGCAAGAATGAAAAACCCCAAGGCGCCGCCCGCTAAAGTTGTGTAGGCAACATACATGAAAAGATCGCTAAACGTCCACCAAAACGACGTTGCCGCCATAAGCTTAGCATCCCCTCCGCCAAGCCAACCAAAGGCGAACATCGCAAAGCCGAGGGCAAACATACCCAAGCCGGATGCCATATGCTCACCAAAATTTGGTAGGCCTTGCCATACAAAAGGGAAGCAAAGAACGAAAGCCCCGAGCAGAACAAGGCTCACCCAATTTGGTATCGTCATAGTTGAGGCGTCTTTTAATGCAGCCGTGAGCATTGTTAATGTAAAGACAGCAAAGATAATAAAAGATAGCAACATTACGCCTCTCCTGAAAATTGATAATTTTAGAATAGGTAAAGCAAGAGGGTTAACAGGCCGTTGCAGACGCACCTCTTCTTAGCTGACTGTTTATATATAGTGACCCATAAAAAAAGGCCGCTCCGAGGAGCGGCCTTTCAATCATTTAAGCGGTCAATTTACGCGCCGTCGATTCTTTCGCCAACGTTAGCGAATTTATCGTTGATTGAGTTACCAAGGTTACCCGCGCCAACAATAAGAGCGACACCAACAAGAGCGGCGATTAGGCCGTACTCGATAGCTGTTGCACCAGATTCGTCATTAATATAGTTTTTCACCAAGTTAGTCATAGCATACTCCCACGTTTGCTTTCGTTTATGAGGATTATCCCCCAACAGGCTTCGTCCTGTTATCAAAGGTTATAAGGGCCTCAAGTTACTATGCGCTTAAAAGACATAGTTAAAATTTTATAAAATATTGAGCCATAAAAAAGGCCGCTCCGAGGAGCGGCCTTTCAATCATTTAAGCGGTCAAATTAAGACGCGCCGTCGATTCTTTCCGCAACGTTAGCGAATTTATCGTTGATTGAGTTACCAAGGTTACCCGCGCCAACAATAAGAGCGACACCAACAAGAGCGGCGATTAGGCCGTACTCGATAGCTGTTGCACCAGATTCGTCATTAATATAGTTTTTCACCAAGTTAGTCATAGCATACTCCCACGTTTGCTTTCGTTTATGAGGATTATCCCTCAACAGGGCTTGTCCTGTTATCAAAAGGTATAAGGACCTCACGTTACTATGCGTTTAAAAGACATAGTTAAAATTTTGTGAAATATATTTTTTCACAGCTATGTTTTTTCTGTACATTATATATACAGCGTAAAAGATGTGGTTTCTGTCTTCGATATTTGTTTGTGTCTGCATTATTTTTTCATTTCCAAGTGTGAAACAAAAACCTTTAGAGCGAAAACGCTAAACAAGGAATCATATAATTATTGCTCGTGTAAAGATTTCGTTCACCACATTTAGATATGGTCACCCAAACCTTATGGGGACCGTTATGAAATTTGCTGTTAGTTTTAGTCTTTTCACGCGCAGTGCTGCGCTCACTGCTGCGACCGTCTTGATGACGGGCTTTACGGCGATAAATGCAAGTGCAAGCGATGGTCTGTATAGCGTTCAACTCAATAAAACTGAAATACTTCACCTCCCCGCAGCAGCTGGCGCAGTGATTATTGGAAATCCTGATATTGCAGACGTAACAATTCACGCCGCCGATACCTTACTTGTCGTTGGTAAAGGTTATGGCGAAACTAATCTTATTATTATGGACAAGCAAGGCAACACGATTATGAACTCCGATATTCAAGTCATAACGCCTCAATCTAAAAACCAAGTGCGTATATTTAATGCCAACACCCGTATGACTTATAATTGCGGCCCGAGTTGTAACCCATCGCCGACATTGGGCGATTCAGATGATTTTGTTCAGGGCAACACAGCTAGCGGCGGTGGAGGGTTTTTAGAAAATCTTTTTGCAGCTGCCTCCGGATCAGGCAGCAGCAGCAGTGCAGCTCAAACGAGTTCCGTAAGCTCCGCACCAATCAATCCTCCAAACTAGTTTAAGCTTAGTGAAAAATTTAACTCTTTATTAAGTTTCTTCCTTTGCACGAAATTAAGGATTTATTCTTAGACTTCTAATTCAGCTATGTGGATGAGGTCATGGGAATTTTTCAAAAACACTTAATAAAGCAGACGAAGCGTTTTCGCAAAGATAACGAAGGCGCAACGGCCGTTGAATTCGCAATTCTGCTTGTCCCATTTTGTGCAATTCTCTTTGCTATAGTTGAGCTTGGGATTGTCTTTTTTATCCAAGCCACCATGGGGCACGCTATGCAAGAAGCGTCTCGCGAAATTCGTACAGGTCAATTTCAGAGTACGGGCGGCTTAGCTTCAGCATTTAAAGACGAAGTTTGTAATAATATGGCGGGTCTTGGTGATTGCGATAATTTGCGAGTTGATGTGGTGACAAGTGCTACAGGCCGGTTCGAGCCGGATATGCTAGACCCTACACCTACAGCAGACCCTGCCGACCCTAATGCCCCTCCCCCTATGCCCGCTGACGTTTTTGACGATACAGGGCCACGGGCTCCGGTTATCATCCGTATTCAATATTACCACGAGCTCGCGTTCCCTGGAGAATATACGAGGTTAGCTAATGCGTCTGGAAATGTGCGCATTATCCAAACAGTGACAGCGTTCCGTAACGAGCCATTCCCTGGGTAAATATTGAATCATCCATCACACTCGGCCTCATGATCTGTCTAGATTTCAAGACGAAAGATATATTATGCATAACTCAAGATATAAATCTAAACTACTTAGCAAGTGCCTCGGCACCCCGGCGCATCTGAAAGCAAAGATAAAATCGTTTGGTCAAGCGGACGACGGTATGGCAGCTGTTGAGTTTGCGATCTTATCGCCAGTTATGATTGCGCTCTATTTTGGATTAGTCGAAATTGCGACAATTATTAACGCGGACAAACTCACCTCACACGCCGCAAATGTGGCGGGCGATTTAGCGACGCAAGTTACAAATATGGACACAGATGATATAGAAGATGTATTTGAAGCCGCCCTCGCGACCATGTCGCTCAAACCCGCTCAAGCCGCCAGTGTATCCATGGAAGTTCTTAGCTACCAAATGAATTCAAGCGGCGTGCGTGAGGAACTTGGCCGCGCGACACTAAATGGCGGGTACAACGGCGCCGCCTATGACCCTGCCGATATCGGTACACGTCTATTAACGGTAAATTCAGGCGCAATCGTTGCGCGCGTTCAATATAGATATGAATCGGTGACCTTTAAATTTGTTGAAAAGTTCACGACGCTTGAAGAAACGTTCATCCTCAAACCGCGATCATCACAAAATATTCCGTTTAGCCTAGATGGCTCACATGCGACATATACTTGCAATTCATCCGGTTCATATACGGTGGGTTGCTAACTCCTGATCGAATAACTACTGCAGATAAAAACTGGCCAATGCCTGACGCTCTTGCGGGGTAATTTGGAGATTGTCTGCAATATAGCGATCGACCTTATCTATAGTCGTCATTGAGTTTTGCAAATAGCTAGGCTCAACATGGAAAAGTGGGCGCAGCGCATCCACTGGAATATTACGGCCGTATTTCTCCGCCATACTTTTTGATGCAGGCTCTAAGAATTTTTCGATATCGACAGCCTCCATCGTCATCATATAATCGTCCATAATCGTCTCAATCGGAACGCCAAGCGCACTTAAAATAATGGCCGCTAATGTACCTGTCCGGTCTTTTCCAGCCGCGCAATGTATAACTATGGGAGATCCAGTCTTCGCCATAAATTTTAACGTTTGCGAAAACATAGACTGAAAGCCCGCGTCATTTGGGCGTAATTTATAAGAGCCCTGCATGTAGCTTCGGGCCTCTTCTGGCGTACTCAACGTTTCTTTAATAAATATCTCATGCGGTGCTAAAGATTTATTACTGTCTACAGGGTCAGGATATTGCAGAACTGTTGGCACGGGGCTTTCCGGCCAACGATTAGGTTGGCGCGCACGTTCGGGTTTATGACGCAAATCAACAACAAGGGCGATATTTAAAGCGGCAATCTTTTCAAGATCAGCCTCACTGGCCATATTAAAATGAGCCGATCGGAACAGCTTTCCAGATTTAATATGTTTCCCATCCACTGTTGGATAATCTCCAAAGTCTCGGAAGTTCATAATGTTATCAAATTTATAAATACGGGACATGAGTACCTTTATTTAGCTTAAAAAAACGCTCCCATCCAAAGTGGAGGAGAGCGCTATCTTACCTATGAATATATATACTACTCAGCCATTTCAGTTTTCTTAGCTGAGAATTGAGCAAACTTTGACCACACACCTTCATCGCCATGCCAGTCGCCTTGCGTCGCGCCCTTGGAGTACTCCGTGGCGCGCGCTTCAAAGAAATTGGCGTGCTCGACGCCATTGGTAATTTCAGTAAGCCATGGCAGCGGATGCTCATCAATACCGTAAATTGGCTTAAGCCCCAATTGTCCCATGCGCCAATCAGCAATATAGCGAATGTAGCGTTTAATATCTTCTGATGTCATACCTTCAACAGGTCCCATTTCGAACGCCAAATCGATAAATTTATCTTCAAGTTTGACAACAGTTTTACAGCAATCAGCAATATCATCTTTCACAGATTGTGTAAGTGCGCCTGTCTCTTGTGCAAACGTATGGAAGAGTTTAATCATCCCTTCACAGTGAAGGCTTTCATCGCGAATAGACCAGGTTACAATCTGCCCCATACCCTTCATCTTATTGTGGCGCGGGAAATTCATTAGCATAGCAAAAGACGCAAAAAGCTGCAGCCCTTCTGTAAATCCTCCAAAAACCGCCATTGATGTCAGGATGTCACGATCACTTTCAACGCCGAACCGACCTAAATAATCATGCTTAGCGGCCATTTCCTCATATTCCATAAAGGCAGAGAATTCAGAGTCAGGCATACCAATTGTTTCAAGTAGTAATGCATAGGCCGCAATATGGATTGTCTCCATATTAGAAAACGAGGCTAGCATCATCCGAACTTCGACCGGTTTGAAGAGCGGCATGTAGTTTTCCATATAGTTGGCGCCAACTTCCACGTCGGACTGAGTAAAGAACCGGAAAATTTGTGTCAAAAGATTGCGCTCAGACTCGCTGATATTAGTCGCCCAATCTTTGCAGTCCTCGCCAAGCGGGACTTCTTCGGGCATCCAGTGCACTTGTTGTTGCTTTTGCCAAAAATCATAGGCCCATGGGTAGCGAAATGGTTTATAGCTCAAGCTTGGAAGCAAAAGTCCTGATTTATGTTCTGTAAAATCCATTTTTCCCATGACATTCCCTCGATTGTAAGCTTTGAAGTACAGGGCAGATATAGATGCATTCCCCGCGCAAATCACTATATGTAGTGTTAAATTGGGTTTGTCATGGCTGCAAGACCCAAACAAATTAATTTTGCAAAATATAGTAAAATTCTTGGAGATAACGTCACGCCCCTAAGGCGTAAATATGTTTCAGCTATAACGCGCGCACAGTCTTGACCTGAGGACACGCCATAGGGCTTTAATCGGTCCTCAAGCATTGAAACTGAAAACAGATAAAGAAGAGAGAGTTTACGAAAGGGCTTTGTTAGCGCGTCTTAGCGTTTCCATGTAAAAGACAGAGCCGCCGCATCTTCAGTTTTGCTAAAACCTTCTGTCCCAGCAGAATCATTAAGAGTGCTAACTTCACGGCGGAAATAGCCAAGCGAAACATCAGCCGACCCAATTCGATAACCCACACCCGCCTGTGCATCACCAATGATGATGCGGTCAGATAAGCCAAATTCTCCGCGTGTCAGCCCAGTAATACTTTCAGGGGAATAAGAGAGCGCTTCCGCATCCGCACCCGCAAAAATATACCATGTATTAGATGCGACGTGATTGCTGCGTAAATCATCACCAATACGCACTACTGCACCCACTACAGCGCTTCGACTATCGTCATCAAAACGTACTGACGCTGTTGGCACGAGTTCAACATCAAGACCCCTTTTGCTATTTTTCTTAAGGCTTTTTGAAAACCCCACATCAACAGGCGCGATATCACGAAGACAGTTTTGTTCACCGACAAGGCAGCCTATACTATCAAAATCAAGATTCAAATCGAGTATGCGCGTAGAACGTGTTTCAGGCATTTTCAGTTTGAAATCAGCACTTTGTATAGAGCTTTGGCTTGCAGGTAGAATATCTACGGACGCTATTGAAGATTTAGCGGCAGGCGTTGTCTCAGCTTTTGACTGAGCCGAGGCCAGTTGAGACGCCGATATCATAGTCAAAAACAGGGCAGACGGCCCTAAAATTGCGCGTAATAGTATATTGCCCGCAAAATGGCCTTTGCTGGCTGACTCTAGTCCCTCTTTTTGAGGTAGTATATGTCGTCCCAATTGGGTCATCGACGTCCTTCAAGGTCCTGTAAATAGCCCACACTACTTATTCAGCCCTACAATAATTGTATACTATCATATTTACTGCCAAAAATATATAAGTTTTACATATATGGTGTCTAAATTGATAAGATGCTTTGCGATTAATAGAGAATTTATGGGTTCGGAGAGTTAAATTCGATGATGAAAGCTGATATTTGACTCAAGTGAACTTCACTCGCAAAAAATTATGAGGTCAAGTGAGAAAAGCCACTAGAATAAGTTTACGGCTTAAAATGCATTAACCCCCTGATACTAAGCAGAATCAGAGGGCTAAATTTTACGTTTTACGAAACTTCCGACTACTGGCAAGCAAGGCACTCGTCATAATCAGTCGGCGCCGCTGCAACCATAGCTTTTTCCATGTCCGACAGATTGTCTTTCGCGTCAGTACCCGCAAAGGCCGCGCGCTGTACGGATTTAGACCGGCAGTAATAAAGCGACTTCACGCCTTTTTGCCACGCTGTCCAATGCAGCATATGTAGGTCCCATTTATTAACATCACCTGGTATGAAGATGTTTAGCGATTGTGCTTGGCAAATCATAGGCGCGCGGTCAGCCGCATGCTCAATGACCCAGCGCTGATCAATTTCAAACGCCGTCTTGAACGTGTCTTTTTCATGTTGAGAGAGCTCGTCCATATGCTGAACAGATCCTTCATTTTCTAAAATCTTTGTCCAAACGGATGGCTTATTCAGACCCTTGGACTCGAGCAATTCTTCAAGATGCTTGTTCCGCACAGTGAATGAACCTGATAGCGTTTTATGTGTGTAGATGTTAGCCGGAATAGGCTCAATACCGGCAGATGTACCGCCGCAAATAATTGAGATGGACGCTGTTGGCGCAACCGCCATTTTATGGCTGAAACGAGCTTTGACATCCATTTCAGCGGCATCGGGACACGCCCCGCGCTCATCAGCGAGTTTCACAGATGCAGCATCAGCACCGCGGCGAATATGGCGGAACAAACGATTATTAAACGATTTAGCCATTGCGCTTTCAAATGGAATGCCTTTGGCTTGGAGCAGTGAATGAAAGCCCATGAGGCCAAGGCCCACAGAGCGTTCACGCATGGCAGAGTATTTAGCTTCTGCCATTTTATCAGGGGCATTATCGATGAAGTCTTGCAGTACATTATCGAGGAACCTCATGATGTCCTCAATAAAACCCTCTTCATTTTTCCACTCGTCATATTTTTCAGCATTGACTGATGATAGGCAGCAAACGGCTGTGCGCTGCTTACCAAATTTATCCTTACCCGTGGCGAGCATAATCTCGGCACATAAGTTTGACTGCTGAACTTTCAAGCCCGCATCACGTTGATGCTTAGCCAGTGCATTATTGACCGTATCAGAAAAGACCATATAAGGCTCACCTGTTTGAAGGCGCATCTCTAGGATTTTCTGCCAGATTTTGCGCGCAGGTACAGTTTTAATAACCTCACCTGTTTTTGGGCTGCGCAGACCAAATTCCGCATCGTCGCGAACCGCTTCCATGAATTCGTCTGTGATATTCAGGCCATGGTGAAGGTTAAGTGACTTGCGGTTAAAGTCTCCGGAAGGCTTACGGATTTCAAGAAATTCTTCGATTTCTGGATGATGAATATCAAGATAAACGGCAGCTGAGCCGCGGCGAAGCGAGCCTTGGGAAATCGCGAGCGTTAGGCTGTCCATCACGCGAATGAACGGAATAATACCCGATGTCTTTCCGGCTTGGCCAATGCGTTCACCAATAGAACGTACATTGCCCCAATATGTTCCAATACCGCCGCCGTTTGAAGCCAGCCAGACATTTTCGTTCCAGACATCCACAATGCTATCAAGACTATCGTCAACAGCGTTTAAGAAACAAGAAATAGGCAGACCGCGCTCTGCGCCGCCATTAGACAAAACAGGGGTAGCAGGCATGAACCAAAGCTTTGACATGTAATCATAAAGACGTTGAGCATGGGCTTGGTCATCCGCATAGGTCTCAGACACACGTGCAAACATGTCCTGATACACCTCATCAGGTAGAAGATAACGGTCAACAAGAGTACGCTTACCAAAATCGGTCAGCAGCGCGTCGCGCGAGCGGTCCTGCTTGACGTGAATAGGCGCCTCAGTGACGATTTCAACATGCGGCTCAGCTTTAGCAGGCACTTTACTAACAATACGATTGAGCGCAGACGTCTCATTTATGTCCTGATTTATCATATCGTCTTTAAGTGCAAAATTTTCGCTGGCGGCTGTTTCTGACATACTGTTCCCCATTAAGTCCCTGTTTTAGGCCTAAGCCCCTGATTTTGGCGTCAAAACTCCGCGTAGCGCTAAGCCCAAGCGCTAGGAATTTTGTCTGATTTTAGGAAGGTCAAGAGCGGTAAACTCTAACTTCTGCACTATATATAGTGTTGATTTGCTCCCTAACGTCAACACCTTGTGTGTCAAAAAAGCAAATTTTTAGTTAACATCTGATTAAGTGCTTAGTTTTGTTACGAATTTTTTTTACACGTGCTTAAAGTCCCATAAGAGCGGCGAATCTGAAGGCTTAGTCCAGAGCAGTCTTTCCTCAAGATACAACAATTTTAAATTACAATCGTTCAAGAAATTTATTTATTTTTGGAAGCTAAGCCTCACACATGGCATAAGAACATAAGTTATTGTGGCGAAGGGCTGTCAGTTTTGAAAATACTCTTGGTCACAGATGCCTGGGCGCCGCAAATGAACGGCGTGGTGCGCACATTGTCTGAGACCGTGAGCGCATTGCGCATACGTGGCCATGAAGTTGAAGTCATTGCCCCCTCAGATGGATACTTCACCCTGCCCTTGCCAACCTATCCTGATATACGCTTGGCCCCCTTTGCTAAGCGTGATGTCCAGCGCCGTATCCTCGCCTTTTCCCCCGAAGCGGTGCATATCGCGACCGAAGGCCCTCTCGGACAGGCCGCGCGCTCACTTTGCTTGAAGTGGGGGATGCCGTTTACGACGAGCTATCACACAAAATTTCCAGAGTATATCAAAGCACGTTTTCCATTTGCGCCTATGTCTTGGTCTTATAAATTTGTCCGCAATTTTCACAATAGCGGCGGCAAGACAATGGTCACAACGCCGAGCATGGTAGAGTTTTTAAAAGACCGCGGCTTTACGGATCTTGCGCCATGGGCCCGCGGCGTTGATCTTTCACTTTTTCATGCAGGGCAAAAATCTAACCCAGAGGATGTCTATAAAGATCTCCCTCGCCCTATATTTGTTAATGTGGGCCGCGTAGCGGTTGAGAAAAATATTGAAGCTTTCCTTGATCTGGACTTACCGGGTAGCAAGGTTATTGTCGGCAGCGGCCCGCAATTGGAACAGCTTAAGACAAAATATCCCGATGCGCATTTTGTAGGCGCTAAATTTGAAGACGAACTTGCGCGCCACTTTGCCGATGCAGACGTTTTTGTCTTCCCATCCAAAACAGATACATTTGGATTGGTTATCATTGAAGCCATGGCAACAGGCACGCCAGTGGCCGCTTATCCCGTAACGGGCCCCATTGATATTGTCCCCGGCAGCGGTGCAGGCGTGTTAGATGACGACCTTAAAACCGCCTGCCTAAAGGCCCTAGACCTACCCCGCGAGACGACAGCACGCTATGCGCAAAATTATAGCTGGGAAGCCGTCACGGATGTCTTCTTTAATCTTCTCACGCCAGAATATGAACCAAATGCAGGCAAACGCTGGCGACGCACAAGACGGCTCATTCGCATTGCGAGCAGCCCGTATCATATCCTTAAGCGCAATATGAGAAAGTTTAGCCGGACGATGCGGACTAAATTTAAGTGATGAAGACCTGCCTAAACTTTATTTCCGCAGTATAGCGCGCGGATATACGCCAGAAGCATTAGCAATCTGTACGAATTCCCAACCGTCTAAACCAAGACGGTTCAAACGTTCTTGAATTTGTACGTCTTGCTTTGCCTGGTTTGAAAACACGCTCACTTTGATGGTTTCAACTTTATATTGCCATTTCTTTTCAGTCATTTTCATCTCCTTATTTTAGACGTTTGAAATAGTAAACACCGTGATCTACGGCAAAGCACTCCCATCCTTCCAGTCCAAGTTTGTTTATTTGCGTTTCAAATACTGAAAGATATTTCTGGGTGCTCAAGCTAAACCCTACACCTTTTGCGTCTGGCTTTAAAATTTTATACTCCCAGCGATTATTCACGACTGTCTCCTTCGCTTGTCTCAATTGGCTCGGCTTTTATTTCCTTCAGCCGCCCTGAACGCCGCAACGCATCGCGCAGCACATATTCAATCTGCGCATTCACAGACCGCAGCTCATCATCGGACCAACGCTGCATGGCCTTGAGCACATCAGCGTTGATTCTAAGTGGATATGATTTTTTAGTGGCCACGCTTTAGTAGAGCGTACCGGTGTTCACCACTGGCTGGGTTGCGCGGTCAGAGCAGAGCACGACAAGCAAGTTGGATACCATTGTCGCGCGGCGTTCATTATCAAGCTCAACCACACCTTTGGCAGATAATTCCTCCAGTGCCATTTCAACCATGCCGACCGCACCTTCAACAATCTTTTGACGCGCCGCAATAATCGCGCCCGCTTGTTGGCGCTGCAACATCGCCTGCGCAATCTCAGGCGAATAAGCGAGATGGGAAATACGCGCTTCGATGACGGTAATGCCAGCCTGAGAGAGGCGGTCTTGGATTTCATCGCGCAAGCGATTTGAGATTTCTACAGGATGCGAGCGAAGCGAAATTTGTCCCTCTTCATGCTGATCATAAGGATAGCTCGTCGCCATGGCACGAATGGCGGCTTCGGATTGGATTTGCACGAAACTCTCATAATCATCGACGTTAAAAACGGCTTCAGCAGAATCGCTCACCTCCCAAACAACAATGGCCGCAATTTCAATCGGCGAACCATCGAGCTCATTGACCTTTAGCTTGCCGCTTTCAAAGTTACGTACGCGCATAGAGACTTTTTTCTTAGTAAAGAACGGGTTGTTAAAGCGCAGTCCATTTTCGCGCACCGTGCCAACGTATTTACCAAACAAGCTCAGCACCGCCGCTTGATTGGGCTCAACTTTGTAAAGGCCGGAAAAGCCAATAAGCATGGATGGCGCAACGATAATAGGTACAACTATCCGCAGAGCATCTGGAATTCTACCCGTAACAGCGGCAAGACCAGCAAGAATCGCTAAAACCACTAAAATACATAAAAACGGAATGCCACTAACGGACTTCACGATTTTCTCTCTGATATCACCCTCCTTAATCGCCGAGATGTTTGGTGTTGGATCATGCGGGGGCTCAGTACGGTCTACAATATGGGTCATAACTCTCTCCTTTTATATTTTGATATCAAAATGATATCATACTGTCAACGCCAAAAAATTGAGATGAAAGGCAAACTATTTCCTCACGAGATAAAAAGCAGGCTTGCCCTGCCCCATATCTGCACGTTAGGAGGCTCATATGTTTGATATCGCGCTCTTTTGGTCGGCCTTTGCCGTCTTATTTGTCATTATTGACCCACCAGGCTGCGCGCCTATTTTTGCGACGCTGACAGACGGCACGAGCCGTAAGCACCAACGCGCCATGGCATTTAAATCTGTCGTGGTGGCCGCCATTATACTCGTTCTTTTCGCGTATTTTGGAGACTTCGTCTTTGCCAAACTTGGAATCAGCCTTGATGCGCTTCGGATTGCAGGCGGCATCATGCTATTCATCATCGGACTCAACATGGTCTTTGAAAAACGTACCGAGACGCGAGAGGTGCGCGCCGAAGACTTATTGGAAGAAACCAAAGATCCAGAAGACATCTCCGTCTTTCCGATGGGCATACCGATGATCGCAGGGCCAGGGACAATGGCATCGCTACTTATCCTAGCAAGTGAGGCTGGCAATGCTTTGCCTCAGCAGCTAGCAATAATGGGAGCCCTCGCTGTTGTGCTATTTATTACATTAGTGTCGTTTTTAATTTCGGGGCCGCTCATGAAACTCATGGGCAAAACCTTTACCAATGTCTTGACCCGTGTTCTTGGCGTTCTCCTCGCAACGTTAGCTTCGCAATTTGTTTTAGACGGCATAAAAGGGGCGCTCTTCACCGCCCTATAAAACTTATAATCAATGCATCTAGGCATGAGACCTAGGACGACAGACTAGTCTTCCTCAAGTTTCTTTGGCGTCATAGTATAATTTAGCGCGAGGCGGCCACCATCGACATAGATGGTCTGTCCGGTGATATAGCTTGCATCTTCTGAAGCGAGGAAAGCCGCGACCCCAGCCACTTCGTCAGAATTGCCAATGCGGCCCATGGGCGTGCGGGCCATAATTTTTTCATGCGCAGATTTATCTCCAGCCACACCCTCGAGCATATTGGTCTTAATGCTTCCGGGACCAATCGCATTTACGCGAATGCCGCGCGGCGCAAGCTCAAGTGCCATAGCGCGCGTCATCTGCCGCATACCACCCTTGGACACTGTGTAAGCAAGATAGTCTGGAATGGCGACATCTTCGTTAATAGAGGACATATTGATAATGCTGTAAGGGCGCTGACTCAGGCCTGAACGATCATCACGATTATCAATTTCCTCGACCATTTGCTTGACCACAGCTTTAGAGACAAGAAACGCCCCGCGTAGGTTAACCGCTAATACACGATCAAAATCATCTTCTGAAAGCGAAAGAATATCGCCTTTCAAAGCAATCCCTGCATTATTTATCAAGACATCAATATGACCGAAGGCCGTCAACGATTCTGCGATGAGATTATGGACGGCCAATTTGTCCGAAATATCACAATGAACGAAAATGGCTCTAGCTTCAGAACTGCCTGTGTCTGAACGGACACCTAAATCATCCAGCGCGCGATGGCCCTCAACCTCATTGAAATCAGCAATGACGACTTTAAAACCGTCCTCATAAAAACGACGCGCGCAAGCAAATCCAATACCACTGGCACCGCCTGTGATTAAAACGACTTTATCTAGCATGTATCACCTTCAAGAAACTTTTCAGCAAAGTCAGTCTCCGAGGCGCAAAGGTCAAGATGAATTTTGCCTAGGGCTTTTAAAAATAAACATATCAAAGCCGACCATCAAAAAGCCCGAATTTGATATTACCTAGTTTTTAAATTGATTAATCTGTTCTTTTAAGAGGAGTTTTCGTTTTTTAAGCGTGGCTATATGGAGTGTGTCGGCCGCAGGACTCTTAAGTTCGCTCTGAATTTGGATATCCAGCTTAGTATGTTTATTCACGAGTTCCTTAACGTGTGCGACTGAACCCATATGTCTCTCCATATCTAGTGTTGATGAATCATCCATAGCACAAAATTACACTCAAGTCACATGAGCGCTTTGTAAGACGATAAACAAAACTTTAGCGAATGAAGAGCGCTTGTCACGAGATAAGCCATAGCTTATGAGCCTAGCAAAGTGAGACCTCTATGAGTGATGACATTCAAAGTGCCAATGATGAAGAGCTTTCTGAAGATGAAATGCTCGAACTGCTCGCCAGTCTTAAGCGTGAGCATTTGCGTATCAACAAAGAAGTAGACGCGCTGCATGAAAACGGCGTGATGGACATGCTAAAGCTCAGGCGCTTAAAAAAAATTAAACTCTCACTCAAAGACCAAATCGCCTATCTTGACAATAAGCTAACGCCCGACATTTTGGCTTAAGCCCGTTTGTCCAAAATTTATTGTCGGTTTTGGCGTTTTGCCACATACATGGCCCGATCTGCACGCGCCAAAATCTGCTCCGCCGTATCTTCAGCCTCGCACGGAGCTACGCCCCAAGCTGTAGAAACCTTCACATTAGCGGTAGGCATTTCAACAGAAACTTCTGCAATACGGCAAGCGAGTGAGGCTGCCTTTGCGCTTGCCTCATCAACGGACGACTTGAACAAGAGTACGCCAAATTCATCGCCGCCCAGACGGGCAGCCAAATCACAAGAACGTATATTACTGAGCAGCTCATCGCCAATCAAGCGCAACAATTGGTCGCCAATACTATGGCCATAGCGGTCATTTATAGCCTTAAAGCCGTTTAAATCAAAGAAAATGACGCTTGAAAGCAAATCATAACGCGACATAACTGCACGCGCTTTTTCAACCTCGCGAATAAAAGCCCGGCGATTATAGACAGGTACAAGAGGGTCTGTGTCTGCTGTTTGCTCAAGTTCAAGCAACTGCAAACGAAGATTATTCATCTCCAGCGTCAAACGCTCGTTCTCCGCACTCAGAGAGGCCAGCTTATCCAGTGAGGGCGTCTTACGCTCTACTTGTCCCGCATCAGCAATGGCTATTTGGCCATTCTTATTAAGTATGTCTGTTACCCGCACTTCTATTATCCCTCAGCCCACAATTTTATATTCGAAAGCTTGTATACGCTCTCGTTCACCCTCCTCTTGCCATAGTCTTGTTAACAAACGAGCAAAATCAGTGAAAAGAGAAGCTGTTTTTGATTATAGAGTTAATAATCCCTTATCAGCGAACATGCATCTTCTGGCACATCACAAAGCCGCCACGAAAAAGAGCTTTCGCTTAGAAGAGTATTGGACTAATGTTCATCGCTTCTTACTGGCAAAGGCCGCACATCGCGGGCCGCCAAAAGCGAGCAGACTATGACGACTTCCCCCGCAATCGCGCTCATCATGGGCAGCACATCTGATTGGCCAACCATGGAACATGCGGCCACTCTTCTTGAAAGCCTCGGTATAGCCTATGACGCCAAGGTCATTTCAGCCCACCGCACACCTGACCGCCTCATCGAATTTTCAAAATCTGCTAAAAATCGCGGCGTCAAAGTCATTATAGCTGGCGCAGGCGGCGCGGCCCACCTTCCGGGTATGGTGGCGTCTATGACAACGCTCCCTGTCCTTGGCGTACCCGTTGAATCCAAAGCACTATCAGGCATGGATAGTCTTCTTTCTATAGCGCAAATGCCAGGCGGCGTGCCCGTCGGGACGCTTGCCATTGGTAAATCAGGCGCGAAAAACGCCGCTTTGCTAGCGGCCTCTGTCTTAGCGCTGTCCGACAAAGCCGTCGATAAAGCTCTTTCCGAGTGGCGTGCAGTTCAAACAGAGAGCGTGGCACTCGACCCGCGCCCAACAGCGTAAATGCAAGATCAAACAATAAAGCCCCTGCCGCCTGGCAGCACGATTGGGATAATGGGCGGAGGGCAACTTGGGCGTATGCTAGCGCTCGCGGCGGCGCGCTTGGGGTTTCATACCCACATCTATAATCCAGAGACTGGCGGCCCCGCCGCCGAAGTCGCGGGCCACGAGACAAATGCCGCATATGACGATCTAGACGCGGTACACCGTTTCACTAAAGCCTGCGACGTCGTCAGCTATGAGTTTGAAAATGTGCCCGCTATGACAGCCCGAACGGCAGCCCGCGCAGGAGTACTCAGGCCCAATGCCAAAGCGCTTGACGTGGCCCAAGACCGGCTGACCGAGAAAACATTTATTCGTGACACGGCTGGTGTCGCCGTAGCGGATTTTCGTCCCATCGAAAATGTCCATGAAGCGCGCCGCGCCGTGCGGGATATGGGCGGCCTCAATGGCGGCCTACCTGCCGTTATAAAAACTCGCCGCTTTGGGTATGACGGTAAAGGTCAAGCCGTCATACAGAGCGAAGCGGATATACAAGCCGCCTTTAATAGCTTGCCTCAAAATGTCTCTTATATAATTGAAGCCTTTGTACCGTTTAAACGCGAAGTCTCAATTGTGGCGGCGCGCGGAGCAAATGGTGAGCACGCAGCTTACCCGCTCATTGAAAATGTTCATCAAAACCATATTCTGCATACGAGCACAGTGCCCGCGCCCAACACATCCGGCGCGCTAAGCGCTAAAGCGGCTGAACTCGCCTTTAAAATTATGGACGAGCTTGATTATATTGGCGTGATGGCGACGGAGTTCTTTGAACTTGAAGATGGCTCTCTTTTGGTGAACGAAATTGCGCCGCGTGTTCACAATTCTGGCCATTGGACCCAAGACGCGGGATGCGTAGATCAATTTGAGCTGCATATCCGCGCGATTGCGGGATGGCCCCTTGGCAGCACGCAGCCGCTACTTGATGTCGTCATGACGAATCTGATTGGCGGTGATGCTGACAAGGCAAGCGCTCTCGCGGCCATGCCAAATACGCACATTCATTTATATGGGAAATTAGAGGCGAGAGCGGGCCGCAAAATGGGCCATATCAATCAGGTCAAACCTAAGTCTTAAGTCCAACGGCCTGAGCGGCGTCTACGCCGAGACGGCCCGCCGCCGTAACGAAGCTGCCCTAAAACTTCCGCAGGGTTAGGCCAGTTTTCAGACCGCTTTTTAAATTCCCATTTCGCCTTTTCGAACTGCATAACATTGGCAATGCGCGCATCAATGAAAGCCCGTCCTTCGCGTTTATCAGATGAATTATCGGCCAGCCATGCCACAAGGCTTGAACTGATGACGCCGGATAAAATCGCGCGTTTTGAATAGTAATTCGCATCTGTACTCGTATCACCAATCGCGCGCCAAATCGTGTCGGCCGCCGCCCATATTTGTGCGGGGCCTTGGCCAATAGCATCAGGAAGAGCAAGACGCGCCGCCGCACGTTTGGCCGCCGCTTCATGGCCGCTAAGCGCCTCCATTCGGGCCACGACACCTGCCGTGACTTTATCGCGAATTTTCATCGCGTTGAGATCTAGATCTTCTAGTCTTGTTTCGACGTGGCTGTTGAGCTCTTCTGCCCAAAAGCCAATCACCTCCAATGGCCCATCTGGAAAATAAAGCGCATGAGCGCCTTTTGGCAGGCCCGCCCCTATCGCCGCATCGCGCAATGTCTTGCTTGTCCAGCCATCAAAGGCAGCGCCAACTAGCACGCGGTCAAGAATTTTGCGCCGCGCCTGATAGGATGGGTCTATATCAACTTCGCTCATGGGTTTACCTTACGGTAAAACAAAGCCGCCGTCACCTGCGGCCTAGAGCCGCTTCTTTAGACATTTTTGCGGCGCAGCACCGTGCGCTTAAACCAAAGCGATATGCCTTTAACGCCGGCGCTAGACAACACGCCGTAGCGAAAGACCCGGCTCGCCAGCATAATCACGCCAATAGAGAGCAGCGCCAAAAATCCAGCAGATAAAAACAGCTCCCAAGCAGGCGGATCGGACGGCAAGCGGCTAATCGCGGCAAAGGGCGCGGAGAGCGGGAACCATGAGGCAAATATAAGCAGCGGACTATCTGGGCTATTCCAGCCCAGCGGTACGATTAGCACGCAAAGGGTGAGTACCATGACAATAGGTGTGGTGATAGTCTGCGCGTCTTGCATGCTCTCCGCCAGCGCGCCCATCGCGATGAACAGACAGCCATAAAAAATATATCCCAGTACTAAGAATAGCGGAAAAAAGACGGCCATCTTCCACGTGAAGACTTGGCGAATAGGGTCTGAAACTTCTGCCGGGCCGAACATAATAATAGCAATAAATCCGCCGACGCCGAGCAAAATATAAGGTAGCATGGCGGTGAGTGTTAAGGCCGCAACGCCAATGAGTTTACCTAAAATAATCTCGCCAAAATTCGTACTCGCAAGCATCATTTCAAGGAGCTTATTGAGCTTTTCTTCGAGCATTGACGTTAGCAGCATATAGGCTCCAGAAAACACAGTCAGCCAAAGCACGGCGGCCATAATACCCGCGACGATATAGGGGAGACGGTCTTTATCCGTCACCTTTTGCCCCTCACCCGATTCGCCTGCGGCCTTGGTGGGGTCATAGCTTTGTAAATTAAGAGCGTTATCGCGGCTATCAGATAGCCCCTCAGCACTCAATCCGCCGCTCTCAAGATAAGCCCCTTCTGAACGATCTTTGAAATAGTTCCGTGCAAGAGATTGCATGGCATTGGCCGTGACTTGGGTTGACCAGTATTCGGCGATGACAGGGACAGTTACATATGGCGCGGCTTCATCAGTAATTTCGCTAGCTGCGTCTGACCCTAATGATGCGGGCCCTTTAAGCTCAATGGCAAGGGGGTCATCATTTTTTTGAATATGCAGTACTCCATTCAGCAATACAGACTTACCATCAACGTCAATCTGCTTTTCTGACACGATATAGTTTTTCATCACCTCAACATCAGATGAAGGCGCGTCAATGAACACCAATGTCTTTTTTGGAAGTTTCAAATTATCACCAAGGCCCGGGCTTTTTTGATTGAGAAATGAGACAGCCGCATCAATGCCGCTGGTGTCAATAACGCCGGTTAACGCCTCCACATCTTCCTCTGACATCGCAAATTCAGCCATTTTTATAATCTGAAACCGGGCCCGCTCGGCGTAGTCTTTCTCATATTGCGCGATGAGGCCCGCTTTGTGTTGCCCCGTATCGTCAATAATAGTTTCATAACGCGTAGGTTCGAGATTGATGTCGAATTGAGACGCCACAAAGCCCAAAATACCAAAAACAAAAGGCAGGAAAAAACTTATCCAAAATCCCCATGTTTTGATGTATCCAAGATAGTCTCGCCGCGCGATGAGGAGCGCGCGTTTCAGGCTCAATCCATTTTTTGTTTTTTGGGCAATCATGCTGCATCCTCCCCGACATCCATTTGCTGGAGGACATCTTCACCAACCATAGCGACAAAAGCTTCATGTAAGCTTTGCGGCTTGGGCTCAAAACGTGACAGTCGGATATGGCCGTTTACGCAAGCTTCGAGAAGGCTGTGGGTTTCTGCACGTGGGTCGAGCGTTACTGAGAATGCCCCATCCTCGCGTGCAGATATGTCGCTAGCCATAGGCGTAATTGTTTCAACAAGCGCCGCATTATCAGACGCAATCACTAAGCGCCGCGGGGCTTTGGATAAAGCCAGCTCTGTACTGCCGTCAAAGACCACTCGCCCGCCCGCCATAAGGATGATGCGGTCACACAGACGCTCGGCATGTTCCATAACATGGGTGGAGAATATAATCGTGCACCCGCCTTGAGATATTTCTCGCACGATGCCCTCAAGCACTTGTTGATTAACGGGATCAAGGCCTGAAAAAGGTTCGTCCAAAATGTAAAACTCAGGATCATGGGCAATAGCGGCAAGAAGCTGAACTTTTTGTGCCATGCCCTTACTCATATCTTTGTTCTTTTTGCGCTTGGCGTCTGACAGGCCATACTTATCCAGCATCTCATCAGCGCGGCGAAAGGCCTCTTTGCCCTTCACCCCGTTAAGCCGCGCCAAATGGGCAATAGCCTCGCGCGCCGTTTGTTTTTTATAAAGCCCGCGTTCTTCGGGCAAAAATCCAATGCGGCCAAAGGCCTGCGGCCCCGGAGCCTTACCAAAAAGATTAATCTCCCCGTTATCAGGTTTGATGAGTCCCAAGGACATACGCAGCGTCGTAGTCTTCCCAGCTCCGTTCGGGCCGAGATAACCTACAATCTCGCCAGGGTTAATTGTGAAGGACACATCTTCAACAGCCGTTTTACCAGCAAAAGATTTGGAGACATGAGACAGCGAAAGAGGGGAATTTATCATAAGGACTTATCTGCGACAGCCTTTCATTTGTGTAAAGCCCCCAAATGTTTTAGCGTTACTAATCGAAAACATCCCGCTTTCGTCTTTAGTGATTGCATATTGACATGGCTACTGATTGGCACGCCCGCGGACAGCTCAGTAAACCCTTTAAAGCCCGCGCCGAAACGCTAGGGTTTACGCCGCCGCGTGTGGTCAGTTTGAACGATGTCTCTACGCAATGGGCTGAGCATTTATCCAGCTTTGTTGAGCTTGGGCGTCACGGCACAATGGCATGGCTGGAAGACACTCAGGCCCGCCGCGCGCACCCACAATCGCTTTGGCCGGGCGCAAAGTCAGCCGTGGTGGTGGGCCTAAATTATGGACCAGACTCTAATCCGCTCGAAGACTTATCCGCAAAAGCGTCTGGCAATATTTCTGTCTATGCCCGCGGGAGAGATTATCACGATCTAATAAAAGGGCGCCTGAAGGAAATGGCTGGACTTTTGGCGCGCGATACGGGCGAGGATGTAAAAGTCTTTGTCGACACGGCGCCGCTTATGGAAAAACCACTCGCCGCGCTTGCGGGATTAGGTTGGCAGGGGAAACATACGAACCTTGTGAGCCGCGATTACGGCTCATGGCTTTTCCTTGGTGTCATTTTATGCGCGGCTGAGATTGCGCCCGACGCACCCGAAATAGATCACTGCGGAAGTTGCCGCGCCTGCCTTGATGTATGCCCAACAGACGCTTTCCCACGCGCATATGAAATTGATGCGCGTAAATGCATTTCTTATCTCACCATAGAATTTAAAGGCGCCGCCCCGCTTGATCTGCGCGAGAAAATGGGAAACCGTATTTATGGCTGTGATGACTGCCTCGCCGCCTGTCCGTGGAATAAATTTGCGCAAAGCGGGGCCGAAATGAAGCTAGCCGCACGCGAGGACTTAAATCTGCCGCCGCTTGCAGAATTAGCGGCGCTGGATGCTACGGCTTTTCGAGCCAAGTTTTCAGGCTCGCCAATTAAACGCATTGGCCGCGATCAATTTGTACGAAATGTGTTATATGCCATTGGTAACAGCCAAGACGCGTCTCTCAAAGACGCCGCTAGGCCACATATAAATAGCTCAAACCCGATTGTCGCGGATGCGGCAAAATGGGCCCTTAAACAGTTAGAGGTTTTATGAATTTTGAATTGCATCCAGATTTAAAACGCGACGGCATTCCTATGGGGACATTTGCGCTTTGCCAAGTCTTGCTCATAAACGACTCGCACTATCCTTGGTTTGTGCTTGTGCCTAAGCGCGGCGGAATTTCTGACACAATCGATTTAACGCCAGAAGATCATGACCAGCTTTGGGACGAATCTCGCGTGTTTTCAAAAGCCATTATGCGCGCCTTTGACGGCGAGAAACTTAATGTGGCCGCACTCGGAAATATGACCCCACAGCTCCATATCCACCATATCGTACGCTATAAATCTGACGAGGCTTGGCCCGGCCCGATATGGGGCAAGCATGAGCTCAAGCCTTATTCTGCATCTGAAGTCCAGACCATAAAAACCAAACTCGCCGCACAGAATTTAAAGAGCTTCACATCTGTCGATGCATCCCCTCTTTTATAAGATTTTTTCATGAATTTTGCACATAATCATGGCCTGTTTTTACATATTTTCAGGCCTTTTTGACGTTTTTTTCGGCCTGTTTTTACAAATTTTTGGCCTGTTTTTGGCGGAAAGACAGAGATCAAAACAACTTTTAGTTGCTTGCATCAAAACTAGCTCTCAGCCAATTTAAACTTACATGGGAAACCATACAAAGGTGGGGGCACCTAATTATAGCGCGGGATCATAGGCGAACCAACGAATAATGACTCACGTAAAAACGCAAGCTTATCCGTCACACTCAACATCCATTCCTTATGCCCACACAGTTGGCCGAGGCCGTTCAGGTCAAATCTTTAGATCCGTTGTGATTTTGCTCTGTCTTATGTTGTGTTTTGGCGCCGTACTTGCGCCTAATTTACTCCTCACCGGATTGATGTCGGCTTTTACATGTCTAATTTTAATCCAAGCGGCCCTTCGGCTCGCCGCCATCTGCTTTTCAAAAAACAAATTTGAAATCGAAAACAAGGACAGCCGTTTTGCTCGCATGAACGCTCAAGACTGGCCGCTATACACAGTTCTTGTGCCGCTCAAAGACGAAGCCCACATGGTAAGTGGCTTAGTCAAGACGCTTTCAAAACTCGATTACCCGGCCGAGCGCCTGCAGATAATCTTTATCACTGAAGAAGATGACCCCGCAACGCGCGCTGCGGTCACGCAAATGCTTCAGCCCCCGTTTGAACACTGTGTCGTTCCGCGCCGCGGCATAACAGGCCCGCGCACAAAGCCCAACGCTCTGAATATCGCTATGACAAATGCTCGGGGCAACATAGTCACCATTTATGACGCCGAAGATTCGCCGCATCCTGCGCAGCTTAAAACGGCGGTTCGCGCCTTTGAAGCCCATCCAAATTGGGGCGCTCTGCAAGCCCCCCTTGATTACTTTAATACGGAGGCTTCCTGGCTGACAGCGCAATTCGGGCTTGAATACGCCGCACAGTTCCATGTCTGGATTCCGCTCATGGTACGGCTTGGCCTCCCCTTTCCCCTTGGAGGCACAAGCAATCATATACGGCGCGCAGCCCTAAATGATATCCGGCATGGAGACATGTTTTGGGACAGCTATAATGTGACGGAAGATGCAGATTTGAGCTTTCGGCTTAGCGCGCACGGTTGGGATATTGGATATATCACGCCGCCGACGCAAGAAGAAGCCGTCAGCCGCTTGAAACCTTGGACCCATCAACGCACGCGTTGGATGAAAGGCTTCATGCAGAGCTGGCGTGTACATATGGACAGCCCCTTTGCGCCCGGCGGCTATCGAGGATTACGGCGGCAGGTAACGCTCCAACTAACGTTGGGGTCTGTTTTACTGGCTGGTTTTTTACACGTGCCTATCTGTTTGGGCTTGCTCATTTGGATAGGCTTTAATCTTATGACGCAAGGCGGGCTCAACTTGCCGCCCGTTATCACCGCGACCTTAGTGATAGGTTACGGGAGCGGCATTATAATTGGTGTGGCAGGAGCCTTGCGAGCTGGGAAGACTAAACTTTTGCTCAGCCTACCGCTTATGCCGGCATATTGGCTGTGTTTGTGTGTTCCGGCTTATAAGGCCGCCAATGAATATGTCCGCCGACCTTATTACTGGGCCAAAACAGCCCACGGCACGACGGCGTTCACAGCATCCGAGGCGGCAGCCCCACAGCCGCAGGCCTTGCGCCGCGCCGCTCTAAAATCTTCGCACCCGCTTAGACCTGCCAATGACGTTTCAGAGAAAGCTGCGCATCCTCCTAGAGCCGCTGAGTAAATGTAACACTCACTGACTTGTAATCGCGACCAAAACGCTTAAATGCCCAGCCATGTATTCAACCGACCTCAAACTCTCATTACTAGGCTTAATCTTTTTTGCGGCCTTGGGCGCGCTCTCTTTCAATCGCCATTTCGCGAAACATGACAAGCTAAAACCGCGCATGGTGCCATGGATGCTCATTTTTCTAGCCTGCATAGCGACAGGCATGATGATTGTGGTTCATCTCGTCAATTTAATGGGGTTTGAAACCGGTCGATAATGTGAGGATATATAAAAATTATCGTTTTTCAATAAATACCTATTGAACAACAGCAAGATTTAATCTAGAGTTTCCAAAATTTTGGGAGCCCAGCATGTTATCTATTCAAAATATCTCCAAAAGCTTTGGCGATGTTCACGCGCTTAAAGACGTTAGTTTTGACTTAAAACCAGGGTTGTTTGGTCTTCTTGGTCCTAACGGCGCAGGTAAATCAACATTGATGCGAACGCTCGCGACGCTGCAAAAGCCCGATAAAGGCACTATTACCTTTCACGGCCAAAATATTGTCTCGGCCCCAGACACTGTGCGCCGTCAACTTGGTTATCTCCCGCAAGATTTTGGTGTTTATCCGCGCATGAGCGCCGAAGCTCTGCTGAATCACATTGGTATTCTTAAGGGATTATCCAATAAGAAAGAGCGCGAGGCTCAAGTTCATCAGCTTCTGCATAATGTAAATCTGTTCAAATTTAAAACGGCCTCAGTCTCCACTTTTTCTGGCGGTATGCGCCAACGTTTTGGCGTCGCCCAAGCTATGCTAGGCGATCCAAAAATTCTGATTGTCGATGAACCTACGGCGGGTCTTGATCCGTTTGAACGCCAGCGCTTTCTTGATCTCCTCTCGGAGGCCGGCGAGGACAAAATCATTATTCTCTCAACCCACATCGTTGAAGACGTACGTGACCTGTGTCCTGATATGGCTATCCTCGGCGAAGGCGAGCTTGTCGCGCGCGGCGGCCCAGAAGACCTTATCAACAAAATTCGCGGCAAGGTCTGGCGCAAGAAGGTTGAGAAAAAAGATGTCGAAGGCTTAAAGGAGGCATATCAAGTCCTCTCAACACGGCTCTTAATGGGTGGGGTGATTGTCACAATCCTTGCCGATAATAAGCCAGCGGAGGGATTTGAAGTCGCCGCAGAGCCTGTGCTTGAAGATGCCTATTTCGCTCACCTTTACCGTTTCGTTTAGGAGACCATCATGCTCAGTAAACTCCTTTCCTTCGAGCTAAAACTGCAAACCCGCCAAGTCGGATTTTGGGTGACATGCCTTGTACTATTTTTATTTGGCTTCCTTGTGACTGGAACTGACGCTGTTACACTTGGTGCAGATGGCGGCGAACGTATTAAAACGAATGGCTCTCTGAGTCTGGCAAACAATATATCATTCTTTAGCCTGTTGACGCTCTTCTTTGCGGCCGTCTTCACAGTGACAGGTGTCATGCGTGATGAAGAACACAAATCACTCGAGTTTGTACATGCTACGCCTGTAAAAACGTTCGATATGGCATTTTCGCGCATGATAGGTGTTTTTACAGCCACCTTCTTATGCGTTCTCGCGGCCGTCCTTGGCATGTTAGCAGGCCAGTTTTCGCCGTGGGCTGATGCCGAGGCTTTTGGGGCCTTTCGCCCAATGTTTTATTTGCTGCCTATACTGCTATATGTTGGAATCAATTCCTTTTTAGTTTCGTCAGTTTTCATGGCGATAGCCGCAATAACGCGCAGCAAACAGCTCGTATATGTTAGCGCCGTCGGGCTCTTTGCAATGTCCATAGGTATAGAACTTTTCCTCGGGGAGAACTCACCCGATCTTCTCGCCACACTTATTGACCCCTTTGGCGGCGCGCCACTGCAAATCGTCACGGAGTTTTGGACACCAATAGAACAAAATGAAAAACTATTGCCAGTCATTGGCCTCATCGGCCTAAATCGCCTGATTTATTTGGGAGGGGCGATAGCCATTTTCGTCGCTACTCTAGCGATGTTTAAACGCGGCATGGTGAGCAATAAAACGAAGCGGGGCAAAGATGAACTCGTTTCAGAGACGCAGCCCATTCTTGTCCTGAATGCGGCTCCTCGCGCAGGGTTTAACTCTGACATGAGCGCTTTTCTGGCTCGGTTAAAGTTAGAATACTCCACCATTATTAAAAGCGTGCCCTTTATTATTTTAACATTAATCGCCCTCGTTTTATTCGTCATAAATATTTATGCGGCGGCAATTTTTGCCCCTGACCCAACTCTCCCGACCAGTGCTGCAATGGTCGACACTGTTTTGAATAGCTTTGGGTTGTCGATGCTGATCATTACCGTCTTCTTTGGCGGGGATATTATGTGGCGTGACCGCACAGTAAAAATCCACGAAATTCTCGATGCCACACCCGTGAAGAACAGCGTCCTCGTAGCGTCCAAATGGACGGCGCTTTTCGCTGTCATTATTACGCTGGTCATGCTCGGTATTATTGTCGGAATGATTGCGCAAGTGATCTTAGGGGATGTGCCGCTTAACCCGTGGACTTATTTGAAGATAGGTATTGCAGTCTTTGCACTTGTTATGTTGATCAATGCTGTACTTGTGATGTTTTTGCAGAACTTTATGCCGGGCCGGGTTATGGGTATGCTCACCGCAGCGGGACTGATTATTGGTTTTAGCTTTTTAACATTTGCGCCATTTTATCATCCCCTCATGCGTTTCGGCGGCGGTGTACGCCCTGGTCAATATTCAGAGATCAACGGCTTTAATGGCCTTGCCAGCATGGGCGGCTGGACGGGTTATTGGGGTGGGCTGATACTTGTCTTCCTCGTCCTGTCCATTTGGCTTTGGCGGCGCGGAACTGAGACATCATTGAAATCACGCCTTAAAGGGCTTCGCGGCGAAATGAGCGCCGTTTCAGGCCTCATCGCAGCCGTAGGCATTGCTAGTTTTTTCGGGTTTGGCGGCTTGATTTACAAGAAACTTAATGTCGACGCTGATTACCGCAATGTGAAAGGCGCGGAAAAATATCAGGTTAAATACGAAGAAAACATGAAAATGCTCTCTGAGTTACCTCTGCCCAAAATCCGCAATGTTGTCGTCGATGTTGATTTCAGGCCGTCCAAGCAAGAAGCCGTCGTCTCTGGCAGCTACAGCATTGAGAATGTCACAGACGGGCCGCTCAAGACGTTATATATAAATCTAGCCTCTAACCATGCTGAAGATAATCGGGTTTTGTCCATAGAGGGCGCTAGCGCTGATCTAAAGGCCGATGATGCAAAGCAGCTTGAAGATTATGGATTGCGCCGATTTACCTTTAATCCTCCGCTCCCTGCAGGCGAATTCACAAACATGACATTTGAGACTTATTTCCACCCGCCGCGCTTAGGCGATGGCAGCTCAATCCTCAAGAACGGAACGTTTGTAAATAATTCTGCCGTCATGCCGCAGCTCGGCGTTCCTAAGAATTTTATGACTGATCCCGATAAGCGCCGCAAATACGGCTTGCCAGAGCGTGATAAACGCCCTGACCGCGATGACATGCAGGCTCGCCAAAATAATTTCTTTGGCCCCTCATCTGATTATGTCGACTTCACGGCCACCATGTGTACAGACGCGGGACAAATAGCCATCGCGCCCGGCACGCTTGTCAGGACCTATGAAAAAGAGGGGCAGGCTTGCCGCGATTATAAAGCCAACCGTCCTATTTTAAATTTCTTTAGTTTCATCTCGCAAGACTTTACCGAAGAGCGTGATGTCTGGAACGGCGAGAACGGCCAATCAGTTGACGTGGTTATTTATTATCATAAAGCGCATAATTATAACGTGCCGCTCATGATAAAAGCGGCGAAAGCCTCACTGGATATTTTCACGCAAGAATATGGGCCTTACCTTTACGAACAAGTCCGTATCATGGAGTTCCCATACGGCGCTTTCGCGCAGGCTTTTGCCGGTACTATTCCTTTTTCTGAAAACATCGGGTTTGTTCAAAATTCGGGCGACCCAGAAGACGCTGACAGTGTAGATCTAGCCACCTATGTGACAATGCACGAAATTGGGCACCAATGGTTCGCCCACCAAATTGTACCCGCGGACGCTAAAGGTTTTAATGTCCTGTCAGAAGGCCTGACTGAAAACGCCGCCATGACCGCTTATGAACGCGAGCTTGGCTGGGGCAAGGCCCGCCGTATTCTCAAACAGCGCAGTATTCAACGCTATTTGACGGGCCGCACGGCAGACAAAGAAAACGAGCGGTCCCTCGCCACTGTAGAAGGCAAAGGCTATATGGATTATGCCAAAGCTAGCTGGGTGTTTTGGGGGTTGCGCCACACAGTTGGCGCAGATGTCGTCAATGGCGCGATGAAAAAACTCATTGAAGATTACGGCTCTAAAGGCCCGCCTTATCCGACATCAATACAAGTCGTCGATTATCTCAAGACCGCAGTTGGTCCTGAGTATGAGCAGCTCGTCTCTGATTATTGGGACCGTATCACTTTTTGGGACGTCAAATTTGGCGATGAAGATATCGAGGTAACACCAAATGACGACGGCACGTTCAAGGTTAGCTTTGATTTGAAAATCGATAAACGTGTGACACCTGAGGACGGCGGCAAGGAAGTTTCTGTCTCAGAGCTTGACGGCGTAACGCTCAATGAACTCATCGAAGTCGGCTTTTACACAGAGGATCCAACCGAAGCCCTCGGCGGCGGCTGGTTTGACAAAGAACGTGTACGTCTCACCCAAAAAGAAACGCGTATATCTTTTGATGTCTCGCAGCGCCCCGCTTATGTTTTACTCGACCCGCAGCGACTACTGTTTGAACGAAATAACAAAGATAATCTCAAAGAAATTGACGAGACCGATGACCCGTCTGATCCCGCCAATTAAATTGATGATCTATAAGAATTAAGCCCTCTTTCAAGAGGGCTTTTTTATGCCTACAGCCAACCTATTCCTTTAGGAGCATGAATTAAATCTTTGTCAGATTCTGCCCATGCCGCTTGCGAGATAAGCTGAGGCACTTAAATATTAAGGCATAACCAACCTAACAGGACATGACATGAAAAAATTTCTCGTCTCAAGCGCCGCATCTGTCGGTCTATTGGCCGCAGGCCTTTCGCTTTCTACGCCAGCAAATTCACAATCCATCTTTTCCCCAAGAGCCTCAGCCGAGAGCCAAGCGCTCACCGTGGACAGCCGAGGCGTGCTGACTATGGCCCCGCTGCTAGAACGCGTCACGCCTGCCGTAGTTAGTATTGAAACCTCAGGTAAGAAACAAAGCGTCTCTTCCAAAAATGGGTCCAAGCCTAACGGCGAGCTTTCTCCTGAAGAATTGCTTGAACGCTTCTTTGGTCCGGGTATGCGCGGCGGCCAAGGCAATCGTAACGCGCCGCAGTCAAGGTCTCGCGCGTCCATCGGTTCGGGGGTAATCGTTGATGCGCGAAGTGGCTACATCATTACGAACCACCATGTGGTCGATGACGCCGGCGAGATTTACGTCAAACTTGAAGATCGCCGCGAGCTTGAAGCTGAACTCGTCGGCTCTGATCCTAAGACAGATATTGCCGTTCTAAAGGTTAAGGCCTCTGGTCTTACCGATGTCCCCTTCGCAAGTAGCCGCGACGTTAAAGTCGGCGATTATACTATCGCAATCGGCAATCCATTCGGCCTTGGCCATACGGTCACCCAAGGCATTGTTTCGGCCAAGGGACGTGAGTTTCGCGGCGGGTCGAACTATGAAGATTTTGTTCAAACCGATGCCTCGATTAACCCCGGTAATTCAGGCGGCGCTTTGGTCAACTCCAAAGGCGAGCTTATCGGAATCAACTCTGCTATCATGTCGCGCAGCGGCGGTAATAACGGCATTGGTTTTGCCGTCCCCGCCCGCATGGCGAAATCCGTCATGGAGCAGCTTATAGAGAACGGCGAAGTGCGCCGCGGCCGAATTGGCGTCGCCATTCAAGACATCACCCCGGATCTACGCGATGCTATGAAACTGTCTACGAGCTCTGGCGCGCTCGTCAGTTCCGTGACAGACGACAGCCCCGCCGCCAAAGCGGGCCTTGCAGAAGGTGATATCATTGTTGGCTTTAACGGCGATGACATTCTAGATGCGTCGGATATTCGTAATGCTGTAGGTTATGTACAACCAGGCGAAAGCGCAGACATCACCTATCTTCGCGAGGGTCGCCGCCGCACAAGCAAGATTGACGTGGAAGCCTTTAAAGAAAGCCGCGAGAGCTTGTCAGCGGAGGCCTCAGATGAAATTCCGGCGATGGAAAGCTTTTCCGGCGCGACGCTAACCGAAATTCCCAACGATGTGAAACCGCGCGGCGGTAAGGACGGTATTTATGTCTCGAGCGTCGAGCGCGGATCCAAAGCTCACCGCGCAGGATTGCGCAAGGGCGATATTATCCGCGAAGTGAACCGTGACAAGGTCGCGTCCATGGGTGATTTTGAAGACGCGCTTGAAGGTAAAGATGGCCCCATGGCGCTCACAGTTGAAAAGGACGGCAATACGACCTTCCTCGCTGTACGCTAAAGGCAGAAAATTTTATGAGCTAAAGAGCCGTCCGCGCGTCTTGCGGGCGGCTTTTATTATGGGCCGTTCGATATAGGTGTAGACAAGGCCAGAGAGAGCAATAGTCACTGCAATCATGACAAGTAGAACCAGCACGTTATCAATCCAGCTTTCACTTTTAAAGTTCGCCCATATGCGGCCCATAATTGTGAGGGATAAAACATGGGTGAGATAAAGTGAATAACTCCAATCCCCGAGTGTGATGAGCGGTGAGAAAATCGCCTTTCCAGCAAAATCGCGGCACGCTAAACCGAGTACAATAAAGCCGCATGGGCCCGCCAATTCCCATCCACGG
>CAZFWZ010000006.1:0-40697 GCA_964522765.1 uncultured Caulobacterales bacterium
GATTGACCGTATTTCTGATGATACAATCTCAGGCAAAATCGCTAAAGGCGTGTTTGAGAAAATGTTTGCGGGCGAAGGTGATGCCGATTCGATTATCGAACGCGACGGCCTTAAGCAGGTCACCGATATGGGCGCGATTGAGGCGATGGTGCAAACGGTCATCGACGCCAATCCTGACCAAGCCGCCAAGGTGAAAGACAACCCCAAGCTCGTTGGCTTCTTCGTAGGGCAGGTGATGAAGGCCAGCCAAGGTAAAGCCAATCCGCAGGCGGTGAACCAAATTTTGAAAGCCAAATTGGGGCTTTAGCGATATTGCGCCGAAATTATTTTCGGCGCATACTCATCCTATGACCCCAGAAAAAGAAAAGAAAATCGCGACTATATCCGCCGCTGTTTCGGGCGTGTTTTTGGCCGTCGTTTTATTCTTCGCGGCACGCAGCGTGATGGATGTGCCGTTTAATTACGCATTTTTTATCGCGGGCGTCATGGGCGTGGCAGACTTTTTCTTAATGCGCTTTGCACTGTTGGCGTCGGGCCGTAATCGCAAATGAATATTCAAAATTCAAAGCCGCTCTTGCTAATGCAAGGGCGGTTTTTTTATTAAGGTTGTAATTTTGATTGAATAAAAAGAAAATTGAAGCTAGATAATGATTATGACTGTTCTATTACAACAACTCAAAACGCTTATTGTGATTGCTTTAATCATGCTGGTGTCATTTATTTTCGGCTTTTAGAGCTGTAAACTCGCGCATCGGATCTCCCGCCTCCTGATGGCCATATGTCCTCATGGCTGATAGAAAATAAATCCTACCGAGATTGTCTTGAGTTTTAGACATCGCTGTCAGCCCCATAGCGCTGTATTAAATGCCGTTGTAACTCTTGTCATAATGTCCTAATAAATGTCTTGCGATATGTCCTTAAGGACAAAGGCTGTTAACAAAGCTAGGACGCAATAGGGGGGATATGAAGTCCACTATTAATGATGTGGCTAAGGCGGCTGGCGTGTCGATGAAAACTGTCTCGCGCGTCCTTAACCACGAGCCTAATGTGGCGGACAAGACGCGTGAAAAAGTCCTGTCTGCTGCCAAAAAGCTTCGTTATTCACCCTCATTGGCGGCGCGCGGTCTTGCCAGCTCAAAATCTTATCTTATTGCTTTGCTTTATGAGAACCCGAGCCCAAGCTATATCGCTAATATTCAAAAGGGCGCGATAAAGGCTTGCCGCGAACGTGGGTATCACCTTGTGGCTGAACCACTAGATATTGAAAATATGGTACCAGCTGAAGGCGGGGACCTTTCCGCGGAGATTGAACGCACGCTCGAACGCTTACCGGTCGATGGAGCAATTTTGACGCCGCCGCTATGTGATAACGGAAATGTTGTAAGGGTTTTGCAGCGCCTGAATATTCCCTATGTTCCGGTGGCGCCCAGCTCATCTCACGGCAATCTTGCGATTGTTCAAATGGATGATGTCAAAGCGGCGAAGGAGATGACGCAATATCTCATTAGTCTGGGGCATGAAAGAATTGCTTTTATCAAAGGCCATCCGCAGCACAGCGCCACGCCGCGTCGTTTCGAGGGTTTTCGCAAAGCCATGCGAAAAGCCGAGCTTGAGATTAAATCTGAATATATTCGCACTGGGGATTATCATTATCGCTCAGGTATTGCGGCCGCGGAAGATTTGTTAAATCTGCCAGAACCACCAACGGCTATTTTTGCCAGTAACGACGATATGGCGGCAGGTGTGCTGTCCGTGGCAAATCGTATGGGAATCGCTGTGCCTAAAGCTCTATCTGTTGGCGGGTTTGATGATACGCCGCTTGCGCGCATTGTTTGGCCCCAGATGACCACTGTGCGTCAACCTATTGAGGAGTTGGGTTTTGCCGCTGCGAAATTACTCATCACCCAAGATAAGGCCGAAGGTGCTGCGCAAACTCTAGAGCATGACTTAATTGTACGCGGCTCGTCGGGACCCGTTAAGCGTTAGCGTGCTAAATTGCGGAATTGTGTCAGGCTATCCAATAAAGTTTGACAGCGCTGTCAAAACCGTTAAATCAAACGCGTAAATCAAGGGGGTTGTTTTGAAACCGACATCAAAATCGCAAGAACGCAAAAAGGCGAAGCCCGACGCCTCTACAGAGGCGGGAGGGTCAGGGTTTGTCCCGGTTGCGCCATTTGATATTGTCGTTTTTGGCGGTACGGGTGACCTTGCGCGCCGCAAGCTCCTGCCAGCTTTATTTCACCGGTTTTGTGATGGGCAAATTCCAAAAAATAGCCGCATCATTGGCGTGTCGCGCAGTCAACATAGTCAAGCGCAATATCGCAAAATTATCGAAGAGGCGTATCATAAATTTTCAAATGAAGATGATTTTGACGCCAAGAAATGGGCGGCCTTTTCCGGTTTGATTGATTATTATTCTATCGACGTAATGAGCAAAAAATCTGATTGGTCGAAATTTGCCGCTATCTTCGAAGGCGCAGAGAAAAAGACGCGGGTATTTTACCTCGCAATGCCGCCGAGTATGTACGCCACAATCTGTCAGGGGCTTAAAGCTTCGGGTTGCGTCACGGATATTGCCCGGGTCGTACTTGAGAAACCGATTGGGACGGATTACGAATCTGCGCGCGCGATAAATGAAGGCGTCGGCGAGGTTTTTGTTGAAAATAACATTTACCGTATTGATCACTATCTGGGCAAAGAGACAGTGCAAAACCTACTCGTGCTGCGCTTTGCCAACATCCTTTTAGAGCCGCTCTGGTCACATAGTGCGATTGAGCATGTGCAAATTACAGCCGCTGAGTCAATTGGTGTTGGTGGACGCGGGGATTATTATGACGGCGCGGGTGCGCTACGTGATATGGTGCAAAATCATTTGCTACAGCTGCTATGCTTGACCGCGATGGAAGCGCCTGCTTCTTTGATGGCGGATGATGTGCGCACAGAAAAAATTAAAGTTCTGCGGGCTCTTCGTCCTATCTGTGAAGACGAAATTGAAGGTAAAACTGTGCGTGGCCAATATGCGCGAGGCACATTGCTAGACGGGCATTTTGCAAAAGATTATTTGACGGATGTAGACGTCAATCAAAGTTCGACTGAAAGCTTTGTTGCCATTCAAGCTCACATCGATAATTGGCGCTGGGCGGGTGTACCCTTTTATCTGCGGACGGGTAAACGTATGGCAGAGCGCCGCTCTGAAATCGTCATTCAGTTTAAAGCTGTGCCGCATTCTGTTTTTGGCGTCGACACCCAAGTTAATGCAAACCGCCTCGTCATTCGCTTGCAGCCTGATGAAGCGGTGAAGCTTTGGATGGAAATCAAAGAACCCGGCGCAGGCGGTATGCGCCTTAAGACTTTACCGCTGAACCTGTCCTATGCGGATAATTTTACGGTACGCTATCCGGATGCTTATGAGCGGTTATTGATGGATGTGGTGCGCGGAAATCTATCTCTCTTTATGCGCCGCGACGAAGTGGAAGCTGCTTGGAAATGGGTTGATAAAATTCATGCTGGCTGGGATGCTGTAGAGCAGCGCGTTGAGCTTTATCCTGCAGGGGGGGATGGGCCGCGCGAAGCGGAAGATATGCTCGTTAAAGAGGGGCATAGCTGGAACAATGAGCCAATCGTGAGAGACAAAGACTAAATGGGTCATCAGTCAGACATAGACAGTTTTTCAATCGTCACAGGCGATGACGCCGCCCTTGCGGCTCAGGCCTGTGCCTTGATAAGCCATACGCTGAAAACCGTGATAGAGATGCGCGGCACCGCGAGCCTTATGGTGTCTGGCGGGAGTAGTCCAAAGCCGCTCTTTGCCGCTCTCGCGAAAGAAGGTTTGGCGTGGGAGGCCGTCACCGTCAGCCTTGTCGATGAACGCTGGGTAGAACCCAATCAGCCAGGCTCTAATGAAACCTTTATCAAAGATAACTTCCTGACGGGGAAGGCGGCCGCTGCGAGATTTATTAGCCTTAAATCGCCTCATGAGAGGGTGGAAGACGGCTTGCTGTCTATTGAGGAGCGCTTTGCTAACGTAGCTGCGCCGTTTGATATTTGCGTGATGGGTATGGGCACAGATAGCCATACGGCGAGCTGGTTTCCAAATTCTGTGGGCCGCGCTGAAGCTATGACTGAGAGTAATGAGGCCCGCTTTGCTTATGTGGATGCGCGTGGATGCTTGGGGGCAGGGGGGTTTCCTGACCGTATTACATTGACATTACCCGCCGTGATGAATGCACACAATATTGTTCTTTTTATTCCAGGGACAGCCAAGGCTCGAGTCTTTGCCCAAGCACAATTGGGCCGTGAAGATATTGCACCTGTCGGCGCGTTAAAGTCGGCCGGGAAAAGACTCTCGGTTTTCACAGGAAAGTTGTAAGATAAGATTATGAATAACACGATTAAAGATGTAACGGCCCGCATTAAGGCTCGCTCGCAAAAGTCTCGCCGCTCATATTTGAATGCGGTCTCTGAAAATTTTCGAGAGGGTGGCCCGCGCCGTATGCGCCTGTCAGAAGGCAATTTGGCTCATGCCAGTGCAGGGTGCCCACTTCATGAGAAGATGGAATTACTTGGTGCGAACTGGGCCAATATTGGTATTGTGACGGCCTATAATGATATGCTGTCGGCCCATCAGCCGTTTGAACGGTTCCCTGATATCATCAAACATGCCGCGCGCCGAAACGGCGCGGTCGCGCAAGTTGCGGGCGGCGTACCCGCTATGTGCGACGGTGTCACTCAGGGACGCGACGGTATGGAGCTGTCGCTTTTCTCGCGCGATACGATTGCGATGAGTACGGCGATTGCGCTGTCACATGATATGTTTGACGCTGCGATTCATTTGGGCGTGTGTGATAAAATTGTTCCTGGTATGCTGATTGGCGCACTGCGCTTTGGTCATATACCGCAAATTTTTGCGCCGGCGGGCCCGATGCCATCGGGTCTGCCTAATCCAGAGAAAGCCCGCATTCGCCAAGAATATGCTGAAGGCAAAGTGGGGCGAGATGCGTTGCTTAAGGCGGAGTCCGAGAGCTATCACGCGCCGGGCACTTGCACATTTTACGGCACGGCCAATACCAATCAAATGCTTATGGAAATCATGGGTATGCAACTTCCAGGCAGCTCTTTCGTACATCCGAATACGCCGCTGCGGGATGCCATTACCGCGCAAACAACGCGCCGGGCTATTCAGATATCGTCAATGGGCGAGAGCTTCACACCTGCAGCACACGTCATTGATGAAAAAGCCATGGTGAACGGCATCGTTGGCCTAATGGCGACGGGCGGATCAACAAATTTGACGATACATTTATCGGCCATGGCGCGCGCCGCAGGTATATTAATTAACTGGGATGATCTGGCCGATATCTCTAAAGCTGTGCCTTTGATATGCAAAATGTACCCTAACGGTGTTATGGATGTGAACCACTTCCATGCGGCTGGCGGGATGGCCTACCTCGTGTCGGAGCTTTTAAATGCGGACCTTGTGCATAATGACGTCACAACGGTTGCGGGCGGTGATGGGCTAACGGAATATACGCGTGAGCCCATACGAAATCAGCACGCCGAGGCGGACTCTGTGCTTTTCCGCAAGGGTCCAACAGAAAGCCTCGATAAAGACATTCTTACGACTGTGAAAACGCCCTTCCGCCCCGATGGTGGCCTTCGCCTTCTGGAAGGCAATTTGGGCCGCGCCGTGATGAAAGTCTCTGCTGTGAAACGTGAGAACTGGCGGGTCGACGCGCCGGCCATTGTTGTTGATCACCAAAACACAATTCTCGAGATGCATAAGCGCGGCGAGCTTGAGCGCGACTTTGTGGTTGTGCTGCGTTTCCAAGGGCCGCGCGCTAACGGTATGCCAGAGCTACATAAACTCACGCCGATTTTAGGCGCGCTGCAAGATAAAGGCTTTAAAGTTGCTCTCGTTACCGATGGCCGTATGTCGGGCGCGTCGGGTAAAGTTCCGGCCGCTATTCACATGCATCCCGAAGCCAAACTTGGCGGGCAGCTGGCAAAAGTCCGCACGGGCGATATGATTTGTCTCGACCCGCTTACGGGCGCGGTAAATGTTGTGAGCGATGAGGACTGGATGTCCCGAGAACCAGCCCCCTATCCACCGCAGCCGCAGCTATCAGCCCTTGGCATGAACATGTTTGGCCCTATGCGCGAGCTTTGCACAAATGCAGAATCGGGCGCATCATTCCTTGGCGACCTTGCGATTGGCGAAGAAAACTCTTGATGCAATCGGCTGTATTGGTTGGGGATGTCGGCGGCACAAGTTGCCGTTTCGCTCTCGCAATCCGTAATGCCTTGGGCGAGATTGAACTACACGAAAGACAGAAATTTGCGGTAGCGGATTACGATCATTTCAATGATGCCGCTTCGCATTATTTATCAGGCCTAAATCTTCGCCCAACAAAAGCAGCGTTTGCTTTTGCAGGGCCTAAATTTGTCGACGCGATTCAAATGACAAATGTCGACTGGATTGTGTCGGAAAATGAGCTTTGCCAAACATTCAGCTTTGAGAGCGCGTTGGTGCTCAACGATTTTGCTGCGATGGCGAGCGGCGCGGCGGTCATTGGGGCCGATGGGTTTCAAATGGTTATTAATGGAGAGGTTGATTTTAGTAAATCTGTGGCTGTGCTTGGTCCTGGAACAGGACTAGGTGTTTCGTGCATTGTGCCCAGCGTAGTACCAGGCCATCCGCCGGCAATCCTTGCCACGGAAGGCGGCCATACAGGCTTCGCTCCGCAAAACGAACTCGAGCGCCATATCCTTGCTCATGCACTCCAATCACATCCTTATGTAGCCTCCGAAACACTCATCTGCGGCCCCGGAATGATGCGTATATATGAAGCGATTTGTTATATATTCGGCAAAAGGAAAGTTTGCAAAACTCCCGCTGAGATTGTCGCCGCGGCAAAAGCTAAACCGAAGTCTATGGCCCATAGAACCGTTATGACGTTTTGCGACATACTTGGCGGCTTTGCTGGCAATACAGCGTTGACCATGGGGGCTACAGGCGGCGTTATTGTGGGCGGCGGCGTGTCTCGCCATATTGCGCCATTTATTGCCGAGTCGGATTTTGAAGGGCATTTCAAAAATAAAGGTTCAGGCGCATGGTATGTCAAAGACATTCCCGTGAAGCTCATAGTGGCCAACTTTGTGCCGCTATACGGCGCGGCGGCATTGGCATTGCCCGTGATTAATAAGCCCGCCTAATTAGCTTTGATCAAATTGCAGCGCGGCGAGGCGAGCGTAGAGTTCCCCGTCTTTAATCAGGCTGTCATGCGTGCCTTGGCCGACTATGCGGCCTTCATCAAAGACAATAATTCTGTCGGCTTTTTTCACGGTCGCCAAACGGTGCGCAATCACTAAAGTTGTACGGTTTGCCGACATGGTTTCAAAGGCCATTTGCACGGCGCGTTCACTCTCGGCATCAAGCGCTGAAGTGGCTTCGTCCAAAAGCAAAATTGGCGCATCGCGGAGTATGGCGCGCGCAATCGCGAGGCGCTGTCTCTGTCCGCCTGACAGCGTGCCGGCGCGCTCGCCAAGGTCCGTGTCATAGCCATTAGGAAGCGCCGTTATAAATTCATGAGCGAAGGCGGATTTAGCGGCCTGAATGACATCTGCATCGCTTGCGTCCATGCGCCCATAGCGAATGTTCTCCATGGCAGAACCTGAAAAAAGCGGGGTGTTTTGCTGCACAATAGCGAATTGGTTGCGAAGTGTCTCTGGCGCGAGGTTAGTTAGCTTGATGCCGTCCAGCGTAATTACGCCTGCATTCACATCATAAAACCGCAAAAGGAGCTGAAAGATAGTCGACTTACCAGCGCCTGAAGGCCCGACAAGGGCAACGGTTTCGCCGGGCGCAACAGCAAAGCTGATATCGCGGAGGGCTTTATCATCAGGGCGGGTGGGGTAGGAAAACGCGACTTTATTAAATGCGACTTCACCGCGGGCTTTCTCAAAGTTAGCTGGATTGGCAGGCGCGCTAATCTCGCTATCAGTTTCTAAAATGTCCACAATTCGTTCGGAGGCGCCCGCCGCGCGCAATAGGTTCGTCCATGTTTCGGTCAGCGCGCCGCCGCTACTGCCTGCGTAAAAGGCAAGGCCTGTAAAGGCGACAATATCGCCGCCCGTCATTGTGCCCGCTTTGACAGACTCCGCGCCAAACCAAAGCGCGCCAATAATGCCGCCAAGGGACATAGTGAAAATGAAAAATGTCAAAAATGTCTGGTTTAAAATACGTCCGAACTGACTTTTGTAGGTCGCCTCAATATTGTCCGCAAAAGCCGCGTCTTCATGGGACTCGCGTGTATAGGCCTGCACGGTTTGAATGGCGGTTAGCGCTTCGCCGGAGCGCGCAGAGGCATAGGCGAGATTATCTTGTCCATCGCGCGATAGCACGCGGATACGTTTGCCTTGAATGATAGAGGGCACAATAATAAGTGGCAGCACAGCCATTACAATCAGGGCAAGTTTCCAGCTCACGACAAACATCAAAATAAATGAGCCGATGATGATCGCCACAGACCGAATGGCAAATGAGATAGATCCTGTCAGCACGGTTTCGATTAACGTTGTATCGGTTGTCAGCCGGGAGAGTACTTCTCCCGTACGCACGCGCTCAAAATAAGCGGGGCTTAGGGTAAGAAGTTTTGAATAAACAGAGCGGCGAATATCCGCAATCACGCGCTGGCCAAGGGCGGTGATAAAGAAAAACCGGAGCGAGCCAAGCGCGGAAAAAATCACCACAAAGCACATTGCAAATTTAAAATAAGTTGAGAGCTGCGGCGCGCCTGAACTGGCGATGCGCTGGCAATAGTCAATATTGGCGGCATTCTCGCCAAAGCCGCAATCCACAATCACTTTAAAGATAAGCGGTAAGGTCAACGAGGCCGCCGCCGACAAAACAAGGAAGACGAAGAAGGCGACAAGCCAGGCCTTATATGTCCAAACATAGGGCCAGAGATAGGCAAGCGGACGCAAGGACCGCGCCTTGCCGCGCGTGTCTTTATCTTGGGCTACCGCTTCGGCAAAGGCCGCGCCAGCCGAGCGGTCAGGATTGGAGATTGTATCAGCCATATGGCGCGCGTCATAGCGCAGGGAGGGCGTGCTGACTATAGAGGAATGACGCGGCATGATGACTATGACGCTTTGAACAGGCCCTGTAATTTTCGCGCCTAATTACGGCTGGGCCTTGGACTTTTAAGACGCGCGCGCCTATAGCGAGGTAACGATATCTAACGGAGCTTGCTATGTCTTATCTTGTCCTTATCCGCCACGGTCAAAGCCAGTGGAATTTGGAAAACCGCTTTACGGGCTGGGTTGATGTGGGCCTCACAGCGGCAGGCGTGCGCGAAGCCAAAAAGGCAGGTAAGCTTCTCGCGAAAGAAGACATTGTGTTTGACGCGGCTTTCACCAGCTATCAACAGCGCGCAATTAAAACGCTCTGGCTTACCCTTGAAGCGCTGAACCAAATGAGCGTTACCGTGACCAAAGACTGGCATCTTAATGAGCGTCACTACGGCGCGCTGACAGGGCTGAATAAACAAGAGACGCGCGATAAGCACGGCGATGAGCAAGTGCATATCTGGCGCCGCAGTTTTGATGTACCGCCGCCGCAAATTGATCAGGACAGCGAATTTCATCCTGTCCATGACCGTAAATATGCGGCTATCGACCCGAAGCTACTGCCAACGGGCGAGAGTCTTAAAATAACAACCGAGCGCGTGCTGCCATACTTTGAAGATCAGATGCTGCCGTTCATACGCGCAAGTGCAAACGTCATGGTGAGCGCTCATGGAAATTCTCTACGTGCTCTTATGAAACGTCTCTTCGATGTGGCGGATAAAGACATTCCAGGCTTTGAATTTCCAACGGGTAACCCGCTCTTGATTGAGCTTGAAGACGGCACGCTCAATATCAAATCGGCGAAATATCTGGATAAGAAACGCGCGAAAGAGCTGCCGCCTATTCCCCAAAAAACCAGTTAAGTAAAATTGCCTAAGCATGATACATATATGGCGCGCGCGCTTGAGTTGTCTGCGCGCCAAAAAGGCCGTACGGCAGAAAACCCCTCTGTCGGATGCGTGATTGTTAAGGGCGGCAAGGTTGTCGGCGAAGGCGTGACCTCTGATGGCGGACGCCCGCATGGCGAATCTAATGCGCTCCAAGTGGCGGGCACTCAAGCCCGCGGCGCAGATGTTTACGTCACGCTCGAACCCTGCAGCCATTATGGCCAAACCGCGCCCTGCGCCAGCGCCTTGATTGATGCTGGCATCGCGCGCTGCTTCATTGCTGTCATAGACCCTGATCCGCGCGTGCATTGGCGCGGCGCAGCGCTTCTGCAAGAAGCGGGAATAGATGTACAAATCGGATTAGGCGCAGAAGACGCGTTTCGGATTAATTCGGACTTTTTCGCGCGGGTAAAATCTGGTTGATTCTAGCCTAGCCTAAGACGCGGTGACCGCGCCCACTCATGCAGCGCTTTACAATGTTTTTGCGTTCAGTACGCGTCCCGAGCGCCGCTCCGCCGCCGCCATAAACGCCGCCAACAGCCCCTCCAATGAGAGGGTCACTATTGCTGTTGCCGCGCCGTAGGAGACCTGCAACGGCGCCCACTGCAGCGCCTGCGACTGCACCCGTTTTTACATCAGAGTTGTTATAGCTGCGCTGTTCGGCAAGCGCTTGGCATTGAGCAATATCTTGTTGGAACTTCGCATTTTGGGGCCCATCAATAATAGGTACATAAGCCGCGCCGCCGCCGGCACAAGCTGATAGAGGCAACACAGCCAAGGCGATACCAAGCATTGCAAGTTTACGAAGGCTATAATTTTCGTGTGTCATCTTCTCTGTCTCCTATCCATCTATCTCGACCAATAAGTCGCCTATCGGTAGTCTACATACAGAATATATAGTTTAAACTCTTAACTCAATTGCCGAAATGTTACAAATACAGCTATGTCGTGACACCTAAGTTAGTGGTGTTTTCATGCGCGCAAGCCATTTCATACTGTAACCCGCGCCTAAAACGCGCTTATCAGAACGTCCATGAGACCGGGGCTGTCGTCGTCAGTTCCTAATTTGACGAGGTCCTCACCATACCCAAATGAACCTTCTGGGCAGGCGTCACTCTCAATGCTTCTCGAGACCTCACTTTTTGCCGATATATATGCGTTACTTGCATTTCTTAAACAGGCCGATGATGCGGAATCCGCCCAAGCGCCATAGAGTTTCTTACCTCTCTTTTTTAGAAGTTGTGCTCTGCTATAAAAAGTTTTCTTCGTCGTCGAACCTTCTGTATCTAGCTCAAACTCTGGAAGGTCAGTGACTTTTGAGAATTCCGCATCAGTCATTTCAGGAATATCACTTAGTGACAGAGTTTGACACGCCCCCAAAGTCATAATGGGTATCATGCAGACGATTAGACCGAGTTTTCTCATAAGATAGCGTGTCATAAAGTTAGATTTCCAGCAACCGAATATTGGGTAAGGCTCATTATTTGTTTCGGAGCGTTAATTCCGAAACACGTACACCCATCATCTGTTCAAATTTTATACCGAGGGCTTTGATTTGCATATCCATTGATAGCCTCTCGACATAAGGAAAGCCATTGGGTGCATAGGCGCAGCTCTGCTCCATTTCCATGTTTTTGATCTTTGCAATAACTTTGACCGTCATCGGTTCTGTCATCCACATTTTTAAATGCACAGGAAGTAAATCTGGTTTTGAAAATGTCATTTCGCCATCAAGCCGCTTTATCATTTTTCGCATGAGTTTAAGTTCACCTTTAGACATGTCAGACACATTTTCTTGAGCCATAAAAATTTCTTGTAGCCTTTGTGGGTTCGGCCGAACAACAGCTTCTGTCTCTGTCTCGCGTAAAACTGTGAAATCCGCTGACGTAAAAGCACCGCCGTCCAGAGATGCATCTGTTTGAACGTCACACCAAAATTCATCAGTAAACTCTTCGAGTGTTTGCTCCTGTATCTCGGCGAGCATCTCTTTAAATTCATCGTTATAGTCATCGCTGGAAGTCGATAGGATCCTCGCGCGCGCCTCACCTTCGGCGGCTGGGTTTATCAAAAGCTTGGCCGTGAAAGGCGGCACGATATCTTTGCCTTTTTTTCCTGCAAACATGACATCTAGCGTATAGTTATAAGGGTTTATAATGGGGGGTGTGGGCTGGACAATCTCAGACCTACGATCAAATAAGGTTTTAATATCTTGCGCCTGTGCCGCCGTAGAGAGACTGGACAAAAGCAGGCTTGCGCATAATAAAATTTTCATAAAATCTCCTAAATTTATTATTGAGGTAGTCATAATGGCCATCCGCCTAAAGCATTTAGGTGCAGGGCGAGCGGCCTGTTTAGCGCTCCTTAGAATTTCCGCACATAGCTGAGGCTATATGTGTTAGCATCGATGTCATCGAGATAGGTATATTCATATCTAATCGCATGTTTTTTGTTGAAATTATATTGCACGCCCCCGCCGACAGCTAAGCCCGTTTCAGTCAAATCAAAATCTGGAATTGAGCCATCTTCTATCTCAACGCTTGCTTGCGTATTGTGAAGTCCGCCGCGCGCAAAGACTTCGAATTTCTTGCCCAGCGGCAGACGGGCAACGGCAAAGGCCGCGAGGCTATAATCGACTTTTGCATCCACTGTTACGGAATCAATGGTGTCTGATTCTCGGTTTGTCCCAATAGAGCCCTGCGCTTCTACGCCGAAGTATTTGTTAAAACTATATCCCAATTTTGCCTCTATGCCAGAGAGGTCGGGATCGTCATCATAGAGGATTACGCCCAGATTGGCATATGCGCCGCTGTCTTGAGCCTGTGCTGAGACGGAATAAGCCGAAATGACTAATGTAATGAGGGCGATTTTTGTAAGTTTCATGGTGTTTTCTTTGAGTTTAAGTTCAGTATTTTGGCCGCCGGTTGAAAGAATGGCAGCTTGCTTAATTTTTTCCTTAATGATAAAAAATTATTGTGTAAACGTTAAAAATTATTATAAAACAGTAATAAATTACTATTTAAGGCTAATTTTATGTCCCAAAAGAGTGGAATCTGGCGGTTTTCTGGTGTTTTAAGGGGGGTCGCTTTGATCATGGCGAGCCTATATCTCTTGGTGGGTGCCGTGATGTGGGGAGCTGTATTCTTCGGAAACACGGAACATGTTTTTACTTTTATTGACATGAATAGCAGGGCGGCATTGGAGCCTTGGCAAATCATTCTGGGGATTGCATTTACGTCTGTTTTAATTGGAGCCTATGTCGTTATTTGTTTGGCGGCCAACCAGTTTTTAAAGGCATCAAAACGGGAGGGCTTCTTCATTGAAGAAGTCATAGCCGCTTGCCGCAAACTCGCTTTTGGGCTTATGCTCTATTGGTTTGGGCTTATACTGAAAGAGAATATTATGCCGGGGGTGCTGACTTTCAATTTTGCCGCAGACGCACAAAGGGAAATAATATGGTACCCCACCGCCCATTATGTGGTTTTACTTGTTGGTTTAATTTTGCTCTTGATGGCGCAAGCAATGGTCGAGGCGAGAGAAATTGATTCAGATAATAAGCAGATTATTTGATGGGTGAGATTATTGTGACACTTGACGTCATGCTGGCGCGCCGAAAGGTGAGGTCTAAGGATCTGGCGGCCTATGTGGGAATCACAGAAGCCAATATCAGCCAGCTCAAATCAGGCAAAGTCAAAGGCGTGCGGTTTGAAACGCTTGCCGCCATTTGCGATTATTTAGAGTGCAAGCCGGGCGATATCTTAGATTTCGTACCTGACCCTGCGGACGCACCCAAGGACGCTTAAATAAATATCGTGACGGACTGCAGCCCTTCGGCGACGAGGCGGCCTTCATAATCAAAGAAGCGCATGACCTGCGTGCTATAGCCGCCGCGCGCGGCGGTTTGGCGGGTCTCAACCTGCCACCACCCGTCTTTACTCTTGGGGGTATCATCGAGAATATTGAGTAAAAAAGTCATGGAACTGACAGGGCCCATCTTCGTGAACATGGGCATGGCGGCGGGCGGAAGCACATCAGATAGGGTGACAAATGAGGCTGTGCCTTCGCGGGAGCTGGCATCTTTGTGCCGTGACCACGCGCGAATATAGCCTTCTTTTGCACCGCTCATAGGGCGGCCGCCATCAATCAGCTGCGTTTCAAATCTGTGGAAAAACCCGGGAACGAAATCTCCCATTTGCGGCGGGGTGAAGGGGACGCAATCTTCTGGCGTAGGGCAGGCGAGGGCTGTTAATTCAGCGTAAAGTTCGCTCTCCCTCGCCGCGCCGAATGCGCAAGTAACGGTTCCAACCACATCTTCGCCTACCTTAGCGGCGACGTCTATCATCGTCACATTTCGCCCGCGCCGTAGTAGCTTTGACGTAAAAACAGGGTCGCCCGACACAGGGCCAACAAAGTTGACGTTTACGCTGCGAAGGGGCGGAAGGTCATTGAAACTCCGCTGGGCCGCTACGACGGCTAGTCCTGCTGTTAGCCCGCCGTAACAGGTGCGGCCTTGCCGCCAATCGTCAGGAATGGACGCGCGGTAGCCTTGACCTTCGGGCTGCATTGTTCTGGCAATCTCGGCAAAGCCGAGCGAGGGTGTGGTCTCAGTCATAAAGACTAACTAGTTAAGTCTCTCGCTAAAGTCTATGCAATAAGTTGCATATCGCCTAAGCAGACATCACACGCCTTTAAATGGCGCGTCAATGCTGTGGCTCGGTTCGGTAAACCATTTCGGGCCGCCTTCGGTCATGTAGAAATGATCTTCGAGCCGCACGCCAAATTCACCATATTTGCAAATCATGGGCTCGCTGGAAAAACACATGCCCGGCGCGAGCGGCGTATCATCGCCCCAATTTAAATAGGGCCATTCGTGAATATCAAGGCCAATGCCGTGGCCTGTGCGATGGGGTAGGCCGGGTGTCTTATAACCCGGGCCAAAACCGTCCGCCTCAAGTGAGCGCCGTGCGGCGAGGTCAGCATCGCCGCAGCGCACACCAATTTGCGCGGCGTCAAAAGCGGCGAGCTGCGCACGTTTTTCGGCGTCCCAAACGCGTCTCTGTTCATCATTAGGCGTACCAAAGACGTAGGAGCGCGTCATGTCAGAGATATAATCATGACATTGGCACCCTGTATCAATCAGTACCATATCGCCGTCTTCGAGCGGTTTGTGATGTCGTACGCCGTGAGGATAGCTGCTGTCGGGGCCAAAGAGCACGATTTTAAAATAGCTGCCTTTGGGCGCGCCAACTTTTCGGTGGGCGGCGTCGAGAAACTCGCCGACTTCAGCGGCGGTGATACCTTCGCGCAGCATGGCTGCGGTGGCTTTGTGCACAGCTAGCGTCATCTCTTTGGCGCGCGTCATCAGCGCCAGTTCGTGCGCGGACTTTTGCTGGCGGCAGGTGCGGGTGACGGGAGTTGCGGATTGGAATGTCAGGGCAGGGCAGGCTTTGGCGAGGCCATTACTAATAAAAAACGGCGTGCTCTCGTCAATGCCGATACGCCCGCCAGATTTGACACCCTGCTTAGATAAGATTTTAGCGGATAACTCATAAGGACATTCATGCTCTTCCCAGCCGTGAACAGGGCCTTTTATTTCCATGAACTGTTCTAGCGTACCAATCTCAAATGTGGGTGCGATGAATTGCGGCTGGCCTGCGGGGAGGATAAACGCGCCGACCATGCGCTCGGAGTTTTTCCACTGCATGCCTGTAAAGTAACGTAGATTAGACCCAGCATCGAGATAGATAGCGGCAAGGCCTTGCTCGGCCATGAGGGCTTGTGCCTTGTCGAGGCGCGATTGATATTCATTCAGGCCAATAGGCGAGGTGCCGCCCGTCATATCTGAGAGTGTCGCAAGCTGCTCTTGTGCGGTTGAACCGCCAACGCCGATTGTACGTTTTTGGGTCATTACATCACTCCTGAAGAATTTTCGCCAGCTTTGCCGATAATATGATCCGCGACAAACGCATTATCTTGACGTTCTTGACCAAAGGTACTCATCGGGCCGTGGCCGGGGACAAAGCGCATATCATCGCCGAGCGGCCAGAGCTTGTCTGTGATACTATCGAGAAGGTCTTGGTGATTACCTTTGGGAAAATCCGTGCGCCCAATAGAGCCGCGAAACAGCACATCACCAACAAAAGCGATTTTCATATCCGCATTATAAATCACAACATGGCCCGGCGTGTGGCCGGGAGTATGAACAACGTGAAAGGACTTGCCTCCAAGCGTCAGCTCGTCGCCGTCTTCCAGATATCGATCTGGCACGACGTTGCGGCCCATGCCTGCATGGCCATATTTGGCCCAGTGTTGCTCAATTTCGTCCATCCAAAACTGGTCGTCTTTATGCGGGCCAATGACTTTAATGCCGCGTTTTTCGCGAATGTCTTGCGCGCCGCCTGCATGATCAAGATGTCCATGGGTGAGCCAGATTTCTTTGATTTTCACGCCAAGCTTATCGCATTCGGCGAGCAGCTTATCGGCTTCCCCGCCCGGGTCGACAAGCACGCCCTCAAAGCTGTCTTTATCCCACAGAAGGCTGCAGTTCTGGGAGAAGGGGGTTACAGGAAGAAGTCTAAGATCAAAATTTGCCATAGCCGAATATGTAACGGATTAAGCCCGCAATGTTTAGCGCTATTTATGGTTAATAAAGGTTAATTGATACGGGTCTGGCGTTCAGCAAAGGTTCAGCTTGAGTGCCATATATATAAGTTACTGAAAACAAACATGTTATTTCTCTCTTTCTCTCTCTTACATGTTTTGTTCATCGGTTTTCTCTATATTACCTTCGGACCCGGGCTTTGCTCGGGCTTTTTTTTGAAATCTATGTAATTCTAACAAATTGGATATATAACAGTTCTGTAATTTCTTAGTCATCTAACGTTCAACTTCGCCCGCCTATAAGAGGGTGTTCAGTTTTTACTGAATTCCCCTTCGAACTGGCGGTGGCTCTGGCTACCGCCCTTTTTTTATGCAGGTAAAACGGGCACCAGCTATATGGCGGGTTTACCACAACAAAAGCCCTCCACCTGAGTGAAGAGCTTTTTAATATTCAATATGAAATGCGGGTTTAGACGGCTTTCAAAATCGCGTCGACAAGATCCGTTTTTTCCCACGAAAAACCACCATCCTTATCAGGCGTGCGGCCAAAGTGGCCATAGGCAGCTGTGCGCGCGTAAATGGCTTGATTAAGGTTTAAATGCGAACGAATTCCGCGCGGGGTTAGGCTCATCAGCTTAGGCAGGACTTGCTCGAGGCGTTCCGCGAGGGCCGCGTGCTTACCATCAAGCTCAATATAAACGGATGTCGGCTCTGCCACACCAATCGCATAAGAGAGCTGGATATTAGCCCAATCAACCAGGCCAGAGGCCACAATGTTTTTAGCGAGGTAACGCGAGGCATAGGCGGCTGAGCGGTCAACTTTTGTCGGATCTTTACCAGAGAATGCGCCGCCGCCGTGCGGGGCCATACCGCCGTAAGTATCGACAATGATTTTACGTCCTGTAAGGCCTGCATCTCCGTCAGGCCCGCCAATAACGAAATTGCCTGTTGGGTTAATATGGAAAACGGTGTTTTTTGTAATCCAGCCTTTAGGAAGTGTCTCTTCTATATACGGTTTTACAATGTCAGAAATGTCAGATGGGCTAAGACCGTCGGCATGCTGGGTTGAAAGTACAATCGCTGAAGCCTCGACAGGTTTACCATTTTCATAGCGAATAGACACTTGTGATTTCGCGTCAGGCTCAAGGCCTTTAGCTTCGCCTGAATGACGGACTTCGGCCAGACGTTCTAGGATTTTATGACTATAATAAATCGGAGCCGGCATGAGCGCCTCTGGCACTTCATTTGAGGCATAGCCAAACATAATGCCCTGATCGCCCGCGCCTTCTTCTTTGTGCGTGCCTGTACCTTCGTCAACGCCAGCCGCAATATCAACAGATTGCGCGTGGAGAAGAACATCAACGCTGGCATGAGCGTGGTGAAAGCCAGATTGTTCATAGCCAATGTCTTTGATGGCAGCGCGTGCCACGGCTTCTATTTCGTCTTTGCTGACGTCTTTGCCGCGTGTTTCGCCTGCAATAACAACTTTATTAGTTGTCGTTAACGTTTCAGCCGCGACGCGGACATCCCAAGGGGACATGCCTGCGGCGACAGATTTACGGAAATATAAATCAACGATTTCATCAGAAATACGGTCAGATACTTTGTCTGGGTGACCTTCTGATACAGATTCAGATGTAAAATAATAAGTTTGACGTGCCATGTGACACTCCTAGTTTTAAGGCTCTTTTGCCGTTATCGGCTTTGGGCTTTTTATTTTTATTTCAGAGGCTTTAGTGAAAGTTATAACGAGGTAAGGCGGCACGTAATGTGCCGCCCGTAATTTTCTAGTAGCGGTAATGCTCAGGCTTATAAGGGCCGTCTTGCGGCACGCCGATATAATCGGCCTGCTCATTTGTCATCTCTGTTAGCTTCACGCCAATTTTTTCAAGATGCAAACGGGCAACTTTTTCATCAAGATGCTTAGGCAGCATGTAGACTTTGTTTTCATATTTTTTTGATTTAGCTTTGCTGTCTTCCCAAAGCTCGATTTGCGCGAGGACTTGGTTCGTGAATGAAGCTGACATCACAAATGACGGGTGACCCGTGGCATTGCCTAGGTTCAACAGGCGCCCTTGGGAAAGAAGGATCATGCGGTTGCCTTTAGGGAAGGTGACCATATCAACTTGGTCTTTGATGTTCGTCCATTGCAGGTTGCTAAGGGCAGCAACTTGGATTTCATTGTCAAAGTGACCGATATTACCAACGATGGCCATATCTTTCATTTCGCGCATATGCTCTAGGCGGATAACGTCTTTATTACCTGTTGTGGTCACAAAGATATCTGCTGTCTCAAGCGTGTCTTCCAAAACCGTAACTTCAAAGCCGTCCATGGCCGCTTGAAGCGCGCAAATCGGGTCAACTTCGGTAACCTTAACGCGTGCGCCAGCGCCGCGAAGTGAGGCAGCGGAGCCTTTGCCAACATCGCCGTAGCCAAGAACAACAGCTGTTTTACCGGCCATCATTGTGTCAGTCGCGCGGCGTATGCCGTCAACGAGAGATTCTTTACAGCCATACTTATTATCAAATTTTGATTTGGTGACTGAGTCATTCACATTAATAGCAGGGAAAGGCAGCTGGCCTTTTTCAACAAGCTCATACAAGCGGTGAACGCCAGTTGTTGTTTCTTCTGATACGCCGACAATCTGGTCGCGCATTTTCGTGAACCAGCCTGGGCTTTCGGTCATGCGCTTTTTAATTTGCGCGAAAATGGCTTCTTCTTCTTCGCTACCTGGTTCGCCTTCGATAAGCTCAGGCTCTCCGTTTTCGACGCGCGCGCCAAGAAGGATGTATAATGTTGCGTCTCCGCCGTCATCAAGGATGATGTTTGGACCCTCTGGAAATAGGAATGATTTATCAAGGTAATCCCAGTGCTCAACGAGGCTTTGACCTTTAATCGCAAAGACAGGTACGCCAGCGGCTGCGATCGCGGCTGCGGCGTGGTCTTGGGTCGAATAGATGTTACAGGAGGCCCAGCGCACATCCGCGCCAAGGGCTGTCAGCGTTTCAATCAACACAGCTGTTTGAATGGTCATGTGCAGCGAGCCTACAACGCGCGCGCCTTTAAGGGGCTTAGTTTTGCCAAATTCTTCGCGAAGGGACATAAGGCCCGGCATTTCTGTCTCGGCAATGTCTAATTCTTTTCGGCCAAATTCGGCCAAGCTAATGTCTTTTACAACGTAATCATGTTCACTCATGGTGTGTCCTGCTCTTATGGGTCAGTTATTTACTTTGGCAGTCCAATAGGCCTACGGCTCTATTGGGTCAATACCATATAAAGAAAATTGCATATAAAAAAATCTTTATCTCTTGTGGGTTGAGCAAAAGAGATCCAACACGTCCAGCTTGATGCTGGCGCATAGAGCGCTTTTCGCTTAAACGGGTGCAAAATGGAAAGCGGCACAATTACAGACCCTGTTAAACATACAACACCCCCAAAAGCCTCCGTCATCATCGTCAATTATAATGGCGGGGAGTGGCTGCCGCTCTGCGTTGCAGCTTTGGAGGCGCAGAGCGAGGCCGCGTTTGAGGCGTTTATCGTCGATAATGGCTCATCGGATGGCTCGATTGAAGCTTTGCCAAAACTAGACGCGCGCTTTGAGATTATCCGGGCCGGCGAAAACCTCGGTTTTGCGGCGGCGAATAACCTCGCTGCGAAACAGGCGCGGGCGGAGTATCTCGTCATGCTCAATCCTGACGCCTTTGCGCGCAAGGACTGGCTCAAAAATCTGCTAGGTGAGGTCACGGCCCCAGATATTACGATGGTCGGCTCACTTCAGTATATGGCGCTGGAGCCGGATGTGCTCGACGGGGCTGGGGATTTTTACCATGCGAGCGGTTTGGCATGGCGCGGCGGCTTTGGTCATCCCGCAAGCAGTGCCCCTTCTCAAGCGGTGGAGTCCTTCGCGCCTTGCGGGGCGGGGGCGCTGTATCACCGGGAGACTTTTCTAAAGCTTGGCGGCTATGACGAGCGGTTCTTTTGCTATCATGAAGATGTGGATTTGGGTTTCCGTATGCGCCTGGCGGGTGGCCGCTGTGTTCAATCTGTTAGCGCCATAATAGATCATGTGAGTAGCGGCATTGCAGGCCGCGCGTCAGAATTCGCTGTCTATCACGGCACAAGGAATCGTATTTGGACATTTTTCAAGAATATGCCGCTACCGCTTTTGCTCCTTCTATTGCCGGCCCATATAGGCATGAACTTATTTGTGCTGTTTTGGGCGGGTCTCAGGTCGGGCCGGTTTAAGCCAACGTTTCGGGGTGTTCGCGACGGTATAAAGGGCCTGCCAAACATATTACAGTCTCGGCGAGATTTGAGGCCGAATACTGTGATGTTAACATCAGACGTTGCCCGCATGTTCATATGGGCGGTTGGCCCTGTGCGAAAGCGCGCCGTACCAGATTACCATCCGGCTTCCCCTGATGAATAGGCTCTGATAAGGCATTCCTATGAAAAATCATGTCCAAATAGGCCAGCGAGTCCTAGAAACGGAAATTGCAGCGCTAAGAGATATGTCTGCAGCCCTTGGCGCAGATTTCTCCGCTGTAATAGAGGTGCTGCAAAACATACAAGGACGTATCGTGCTGTCCGGGGTTGGTAAGTCGGGACATGTCGCGCGCAAGATTGCCGCGACACTCGCGTCTACGGGCTCGCCCTCACTCTATATACACCCTACAGAAGCAAGCCACGGCGATATGGGAATGATTACAGCTGAGGATGCTGTTATTGCGCTGTCGCGTTCAGGCGAGACGCAAGAGCTTGCCGACCTCATTGCTTATTGCCGCCGCTTCTCTATTCCTTTGATTGGCATGACGGCCGAAGCGCAGAGCACGCTAGGCCGTGCGTGCGACCACCTTCTGCTTATGCCTAATGCCCAAGAAGCCTGCGCCGAGACGCGCGCCCCGACGACCAGCACAACGTTGCAAATCGCGCTGGGTGATGCGATTTCGGTCGCCTTGCTTGAAGCCAAAGGCTTTACCGCTAAGGATTTCAAAACCTATCATCCCGGCGGCAAGCTTGGCGCGACGCTCGCCACCGTTGGCGAACTTATGCATACGGGCGATGCCATGCCATTAACCGCTGCGGGCACCCCTCTGCTAGACGCACTTGCTGTCATGAGCCATAAGGGCTTTGGCTGCGTCGGCGTGACAGGAGATGACGGTGTTTTAGTGGGTATGATTACGGACGGTGATATTCGCCGTAATTTATCAAATGATTTGGCACACCAAACGGTCAATGCCGTGATGACAACGGCTCCCAAAACAACAACGACAGACACGCTTGCGGCAGATGCTTTGCGCTCTATGACGGCGGGGGATAGCAAAATCATGCAGCTATTCGTTGTTGAAGACGATATGCCGATTGGTCTTGTCCACCTGCATGATTTCCTGCGGGCTGGACTCGTGTAAAAATTCACTTTGACTCATAAATCCTTAAAGCTCTTGGAGTAGACACACGCCAAGAGGATATTTTATGACACGTGCACCTAAACCCGCCATTCAAACAAATAGTTACGAATTTGAGACAGAAGTTCTCGTAAAGCCAACCGGCTTTCGTGAATATGATGCGCGCTGGTATTTTGGACTGCCTAATGACGGGAAAACATCAGACCTAAACTTATACGGCGTACAAGCGCTGGGTGAGGGACTAGGCACGCTGATGCATGAGCGCGGCGTGGATCCAAAAATCGCAGTGGGTCATGATTTTCGCCACTATTCGCTTTCGATAAAACAGGCGCTCATGCTCGGCCTTGTGAATGCAGGCATAGAAGTGCTCGACATCGGCCTCGCGCTGAGCCCGACGGCCTATTTTGCCCAGTTCCATCTGGATTGCGCCGGCGTGGCCATGGTGACGGCGAGCCATAACTCCAATGGCTGGACGGGCGTGAAAATGGGCATACAGGCCCCGCTCACATTTGGCCCTGATGAAATGTCTCGTCTCAAAGACATTGTGCTTAAGGCTGAAAATAAAGCGCGGGCGGGCGGTAGCTACCGTTATGTTGACGGCGTGCGTGAGGCTTTCATCGAAGATCTTGTTAAAGACGTAAAGCTTAAGAACAAAATCAAAATCGTCGCGGCCTGCGGGAACGGCACAGCAGGCGCATTTGCCGAAGAGGTGCTCATGCGTATTGGCGCGGACGTCGTCGCGGTGGAATGTGAGCTGGACTATAATTTCCCAAAATATAATCCTAATCCCGAAGATATGAAAATGCTTCATGCAATGGCGGACGCCTGTAAAGAGCACGGCGCGGATGTGGCGCTCGGCTTTGACGGGGACGGGGATCGCTGCGGTGTGGTTGATAATGAAGGCGAAGAAATCTTTGCCGATAAAGTCGGCGTTATGCTGGCACGTGACCTCTCTGCTATTCACGAAAACGCGCAATTCGTTGTCGATGTAAAATCGACAGGGCTCTATCACACTGACCCTGTGCTGAAAGCGAACGGCGCGAAAACGGATTATTATAAGACAGGCCATAGCTATATTAAGCGCCGCGTGAATGAGCTTGATGCATTAGTTGGTTTTGAAAAATCAGGCCATTATTTCTTTAACGCCCCCATCGGGCGCGGCTATGATTGCGGCCTCACAAGTGCGATCGCCATTTTGCAAATGCTGGACCGCAACCCAGGTAAAACGATGGCCGACCTGCGCCGCGCACTCCCTAAAACATGGGGTAGCCCGACAATGTCGCCTTACTGCTCAGACGAAGAAAAATACGGTGTCGTGGACCGCGTCATTGCTGAGTTCGAAAAAGCCTATAAAGACGGCGAGCTCATTATGGGCCAGAAAATCACCGATATAAATACCGTTAACGGCGTACGCCTCACGCTCGAGGACGGTACATGGGGATTGGTGCGCGCGAGTTCCAACACACCCAATCTCGTCGTCGTGGTTGAAAGCCCAACGTCCGAAGCCAATAAAGATGGTATCTTTAAAGAGATTGATAAACGCCTGTCAGCGTATCCTGAAATTGGGGAATATGATCAGAAAATTTAGGGGCTAGTCAGCGGGAAGGTGTCCGGTCTTTACGTAGATGAGACAGCCCTCTTTCGTGTAGGGGTGATGCGCCGAGAGGTGTGGGCTGCGCATCCAAGTGCCTTTGGGGTAATGCCCTTTATCATCAGAGAAGGTTCCTTCTAGGACCAGAATTTCTTCGCCGCCCCAATGTTTATGTGGATTGAAGACTGTTTCCGGAGCCCATCGTACGAGCGCGCAAGACTCACCTTCAAAGCTATGCAGCGGCAGGACTGTCAGGCCCGGAACGGCTCCTTGTTGAAACTCCGCCGCCCGCGTATCTATAGAAAACTGAGCTATGTCTCTTTCGTCAAATTGATGAAGTTTGACGAAAATGACGCATCCGTCTTCACTATGCGGCTTATGCGAGGACCCTATCGGATTTCGTACATATGTTCCAGCAGGGTAATCTCCATTCTCATCAGAAAAGGTGCCTTCCAAAACGAGAAATTCTTCCCCGCCACCATGTGTGTGCGGTGAAAAGTAAGATTTGGGATCATATTTCACCAGTGAGGTGGCGCGTGCAACTTCGTCCCCAATCCGGTCGAGCTTGCGCCTGTGTACGCCAGACATAGGCGAAGCTTCCCACGGCATGGCGTTCGTATCTATGGTAATACTTTTAGAAAAGTCGGCATTCAAATGCATGTTTTTCCTTTGTCATCAGCGGTGCAACATTAAACCTATTAGTAGATAGAAAGCGAAAGGGCTATAGGTTTTACCAGCTAATTCACAATAGGATCAATTATGAGCTTCGAAACAGGCTCCGCGTCCTGTTCTTTCTCTTCGGCTGCCGCCTTTATAGCCGCCTCTGCTGCCGTCTTTATTCTGGCATCTGCCGCCGCCTCTGCCGCCGCTGCTTGTGCCTTCAGCTCTTCTTCGGAAATGTCATCCGTGCTGAGGTCAGAAGCGATAAGCGCCGCTAGTTTTTGCGCGGCTTGTTGCATCAAGCCTGTGAGCTCTTCCTCTGACATTTCGGCCCAAGCGGCGCCGTTTTCGGATTTACTGCTATCAACATCTGCGCGTACGGGGATGGAGGAGATGAACCCGTTACGGTAGATATTGTCTTCAAGTTCGAGGATGTTGTCCTTATCGGGCTTTTCCTTATAGGGCGCTAAAGCGTCGCTTACCGGAAAGATCATGACCCGTGAGCTCAGTTGCAGCGCGTCGAAGTTAGGTGTGAAGGCACAATCGACATCAAGGAACATAACAGCGTCAGCTTCGGATTGCCGTATATAAGCCGCGCGAAACCCCTGCGGCTCTTTACGCATGTGCATAAGGTCAACCATGTCGCCCATTTCGGTTTCGCCTATGGCAGTGGTGAACTCTTCTTTGATGTCTTGCGTAAAATCATAACCGTCCAGCGTTTCGTGGATAGGCTTCATAATCTTACCGGCCTTATGGCTGCGGATTCCGTTCACCGCGATATCAAATAAAACCGGCGCGAAATGCCCCTGTACATATTGCGAAACTTTTGAAGTTTTGATCTTTGCGCGAACGCCGGTTTGTTTGGAAATCATGACACTATCCATTTGCTGGATATGCGGGCGGGCCTCGCTGTCAATTCGGTTATAGGGCCGCGTCGTCGTGCAGGCTGTCAGCATGACCAACAGACATAGAACGCCCCCTAATGTTACGATGCTCCGCATAGACCCTCCAGCCTTGATAATGACGATAGCAAGGGAGTGCTTGGGCGTTCAAGTCTGGAACGCAGTTGGGGTGGTAGGGGGAATTCGCATTCCGCGCTTTATTCCCGTATCGTAATCGCTATAACGGCGCGATAATCCTAGGAGTCTCTTATGCCAAAAACGCCATTCATTGATCGCGCCCCGCATTTTCAAAAACTCGAAGAGCTGGCGCAGGTCGCTGTCTCGATTGAGACCTTGTTTAAGACGGAACCAAAGCGCCTTGATAGTTTCGTGATGCGCGAAGGGCCACTGCGGGCGGATTTTTCTAAGCAGCAAATATCCTCTTCGGCGCGCGATGCGCTTTTGTCTCTCGCGGCGGCCTGTCATCTAGATGAATGGCGCGCGAAATTATTTGCAGGTGATAAGGTCAACACCTCTGAGGACCGCGCGGTCCTGCATATGGCGCTGCGCGGCGTGGGCGGCAGTAAGGCTGTGCAAAAACAAGTCAAGGATATGCGCAAGCACATGGCAACTTTCGCGAATAAAATCCGCAGCGAAGGTAAGTATAAAAATATCGTCCATATAGGTATTGGCGGCTCTGATTTGGGTCCGCGTCTTGTCGCGGATGCTTTTGAGGCGGCGGCAGAGCAAAGCTTGATGCTCCGGTTTGCGGAAAATGTTGACGGCGCGTCCGTTAATGACGCCATCAAAGGCCTAAAGGCCAAAGAGACTTTGGTGATTGTTGTGTCTAAATCCTTTGGTACGCAAGAAACTAAAATGAACGCCGAATCTGTACGGGCTTGGCTCGCCAAGAGCCTTGGCAAAAAGGCGGGTGGTCATATGCTTGCCGTGACGGCTAACCGCGAAGGCGCGGAAAGCTTTGGCATACAGTCTGATCAGATTTTTGACTTTTGGGATTGGGTCGGCGGGCGTTATTCCGTCTGGAGCGCGGTCGGCCTGTCGCTGCAACTCGCTTATGGGCCAGACGTGTTTGATAAGTTCCTTAAAGGCGCAAAGAAAATGGATGAGCACTTTCGCGATCAACCGCTGGATGACAATCTGCCCGTGATGATGGCGATGATTGGAATTTGGAATCGCCATGCGCTAGGTTTTACGTCTCAAGCCGTCATACCCTATGCGCGCCGCCTGCGTAAACTTGCCGCCTTCTTGCAGCAGCTTGAAATGGAAAGTAACGGCAAACGTATCACGCGCGAAGGTAAGGAGGCGGGGCTGACCTGTCCGATTATTTGGGGCGATGAAGGCACAAATGGCCAGCACGCCTTCTTTCAGTGGCTACACCAAGGTACGCCCGGCGCGCCCGTTGATTTCGTTGCTGTGCTGAAAGATCATGAAAACCGCCCAGAGCATCACCGCGCGCTCCTTGCCAATTGCTTTGCCCAAAGCGAAGCGCTTATGCTCGGCAAACCGGAGTATAAAGTGCGCGAGGAAATGGAGGCCAAAGGTGATAAAAAGCATGGCGATATTGACGCTATCGCGCCGCAAAAAACATTTCCCGGCAATCGCCCCAGCACAACGATTACGCTAGATGAGCTTTCGCCTTTTGCGCTGGGTCACTTGATTGCGCTTTATGAGCATAAGGTCTTCGTCCAAGGCGTGATTTGGAACGTTAACAGCTTTGACCAATGGGGGGTTCAGCTCGGCAAGGTACTTGCGACGACGATTGAAGACGAGCTGAATGCCGGTGAGGCCGGCGAGCATGACGCCAGCACGGCGGCGCTCATGGCACTCGTAAAATAGCTGGCCCGCGTGTCTTCCTTGATCAAAAACCTTACCCAGACCCTTCTGTCGGATAATTGGTATCGCCTCAATAAATTTGATTTTGATATTCGCGGCAAAAACGGGCAGTGGCAAAGACAGTCGCGCGAGTGCTATGACCGCGGTAATGGCGCGGCGATATTTCTTTATGACCCCGAGCGCAGTATGGTTATCCTTACGAGGCAATTTCGTCTACCCACTTATATGAACGGTAATGAGTCTGGTGAGTTGATTGAAGTCTGCGCGGGGCTTCTGGATGGGGATGATCCTGAAGACTGCATTCGCAAAGAGGCTGAAGAAGAAGTCGGTTACCGCGTCAGCGATGTGGCTAAAGTCTTCGAGGCCTATATGTCCCCCGGCGCCGTGACAGAAATCATCCACTTTTTCACAGGAAAATACTCGCCCGATATGAAAATTAGTGAAGGCGGCGGGCTCGACTGTGAAGGTGAAAACATCGAAGTTCTAGAGATGAGTTTTGCTGACGCCTATGCCATGATTGAGGCTGGCGAGATCAAAGACGCTAAGACGATTATGTTGCTGCAATATGCGAAAACGGCGGGCCTGGGTCTTTAAACGCAAACCGCTTGCTGTCTCGCGCGTATAAATAATATGATACGTGCGGCTCTTATATCTCTTGCTTTTTTAATCGGCGCCCCCGCACTCGCGCAGGAGTTTTGCCCCGTGAAAATTGATTTTTCAAATTCCCAGCAAATAGCGGCTTGGCAAGCGGTAAATGACGGCGTCATGGGGGGGCGTAGCTCAGGCGCCCCTCGGTTTGATAACGGCGTGATGATATTTGAAGGGGTGATTAACACCAATGGCGGCGGGTTTTCGTCCCTGCGCGCAGGCGTTCAGGACGGGCTGCTTTCGGGGCAAACAGGCATGAAAATAAGGGTTAAAAGCGATGGGCGGGACTATAAGCTCACGTTACGCACAGACGCTTTTTACCGTGGCCGCCGCGTCGCCTTTCAAGCCCCTGTGCCGCAAACGCAGCTTGGGGAGTGGGCCGAGGTCACGGTTCCCTTCCTGGATTTAGCTCCGTCTATCTTTGGTCGTCCCCTCAGAGGGCCTGTATTTATGCCCGAAGAGGCGCGCCAAGTCGGCATTATTATTTCGGACGGAAAAGATGGCCCGTTTCGGCTAGAGGTTGATTGGATTAAGTCCTGCGTGTTGTGACACATCTTAAAGTTCAGATCTTACGTAGTTAAAATAGCGCCATTACTCATACCCCTTTTCGAGGATGGCGTAATGACCCGGCTGCAAGGTATCTGCGCAGCTGGGTTGTTTCTTTAATAATATACACAACACTTGCAGTTTCACATTTTGAGGCCTGAATACCTTCGGGGCTTCATGAAATTGAAATCAGTCACAGTCTTGTCTCTTTGAGTTAACGCTTACGTGATTGTTCGTTAATTGAACTGTGTTCAAAAAAGTCTATGTAAGGTTCAAGCGAGCTTACCGGACTATCGGTTGGCTCTTAATTTAAATCACTTAAAACCCGATGGGTTGATAATTAAAGAGAGACAGAACAACAAAATTGTGTGTGCCGCTGGTATTATATCTCTACCCCTAGAGGTAAAGCCAAGCATTTAGTTCATCTAATTTTATTGAAGAAAGAAACCTCATGAAAATTTCATTTAAAACTGCTTTAATTGCCGCCGCCTTAATGGTTCCGGCCTTTGCAACCGTTCCTGCCTTTGCGCAAGCCCCCGCCGCAACAACCCAAGCCGCCGTTCAAGGTGGCAGCTTTGTTAAAAAGAAATATAATATTAAAGGCGAATGGACAGTCGTTCAAGAAAACGGCCAGACAATCATTCGTTTTTCTGATGAATTTAAAACTAAAAGCGGCCCTGATTTGAAGGTCTTTCTATCGCCTCAGTCAATTGGTGCGGTGAACGGTAAAACGGCGACTGACGGCGCAGTACTTCTCGGCGTTCTTAAGAACAAAAAAGGTGGCCAAGATTATGTTGTTCCAGAAGGTGTTAATCTCGCCAACTTTGGCAGCGTGCTTGTGCACTGCGAACAGTTTTCAGTTCTTTGGGGTGGCGGCGCCCTCTCATAATTCCCAATAGCGCGGCCTGCCACCTTCGAAAATTGCCGTTCGCGCTTTATTTTTTCCTCACCTAAAACCCGTCCTTGGCCCTTTTATAGTGCCAAGGACGGTTTTTTATTTGGTGTTTAGTCGCTTCCCCGCTACACCGCCCGCATGTCTAAAAAGAAGAACAAGCCCTTTCGTCCCAAAGCGCGCCGTCCGCGTGGATTCGAAGATAAGCCCGCCGAGACTTTGCGCGCGGAAACGGCGTTGATATCGAAAGCTTTTGCCGTTTACGATGCGCGCGGTTTTGAACCCTTGCAAACGCCTGCCTTTGAATATGCTGATGCCTTAGGTAAGTTTCTGCCCGATGAGGACCGCCCGAATGAAGGCGTCTTCGCTATGCAGGATGATGATGAGCAGTGGATGGCGCTACGCTATGACCTGACCGCGCCGATGGCCCGTTATGTGGCTGAAAATTATGATGCGCTCTCCAAGCCGTTTCGCCGTTATCAAGCGGGGAGTGTTTATCGCAACGAAAAGCCGGGGCCGGGACGGTTCCGCGAATTTATACAATGTGATGCCGATAGTGTCGGCGCGCCTGGCGCGGCGGCAGATGCGGAAATGATTATGGTTGCCGCTGATATTGCGAGAGCCGTTGGGCTTAAGCCGAGCGAGTATCAAGTGCGGGTCAATAACCGCAAACTTCTGGACGGTATCTTAGAGGCCTCAGGCGTGCCCAATACGGACGCAGGCGCGGAGCAACGCCTAAAGGTATTACGGGCAATTGATAAGCTTGACCGTTTGGGCGCGCGCGGCGTTGAAGCGCTGCTTGGCGAGGGCCGCGAGGATGACAGCGGCGATTATACTGAGGGCGCTGGGCTCGGCGGGTCTGGTATCAAAGCTGTGCTCGGATTTATGACGGCCTCTGCCGTTGACCGCGTTAGCACTGTTGCAACTCTCGAAAATCTTGTTGGCCAGAGTGAACGCGGACTAGCGGGGGTCAAAGAACTGGCTGATATTGACCGTCTTCTTGGCGCCTGCGGCTATGGTCCTTCGCAAGTGGCCTTTGATACATCAATTGTACGCGGGCTTGGTTATTATACTGGCCCCGTTTTTGAGCTGGAACTGCTTGCGGATATTCGTGACCGTAAGGGGCGCGAAGTGCGTATTGGCTCAATTGGCGGCGGCGGGCGTTATGACGGCCTTGTATCTCGTTTTCGCGGACAAGAAGTTCCCGCCACAGGCTTTAGCTTTGGTGTCTCGCGTTTCCTCTCCGCGCTGGAGCGCATGGGCCATACAATGGGCGAGGTGACCCCGCCCGTCATTATTTGCGCCTTTGATAAAAAAATGATGCCAGAGTATTTTAAAATGGCGGACAAGATGCGCGCGGCGGGTATTCGCACCGAGGTCTTTATCGGCGCGGGTAATGTCACCAAGCAGATGAAATATGCCGATGGCAGAAGTTCGCCTATCGCTATCCTCATGGGCGAGGACGAAATGTCAGCGGATGAAGTCACGCTGAAAGACCTCGCGCTTGGCAAAGAAATGGCCAAAGCGATCGAGTCCAATGAAGAATGGCGCGAGAGCCGCCCTGCGCAAGAGACTATCCCGCGTAGCGAGCTTATTGCCCGCGTGAAAACTATGCTGGCGGGCGGTTAAGCCAGACTAGTTTTTAGGAGCTGTTTTTGTAGCTTCTGGAATATGCTGTTCTATACCCTCAAGGCCTTCGGCCATCGTGCCAAGGGTCTCGAGCATGCCGCCCATAGCCTCTTCATCGCCCATCATGTTAATCATGGCCCCAAAGGCTTTATTAAAATCTGGCAGGCCGTCTGGACCGCTTGGTTCAAACGCGCCTGAGCTTTTCATGTTTTTAGCAAAAGCCTTGCCAGACTTTTCCATACCTTCGCGAAGGGAAGGGTCTTTCATGACGGTCATCATCTGGCCCATGATCGCGTTCATATCGGGCATATTTTTTTGTAATTCTTTCAGCTCTGCTTGGCTGGGTAGTTTGATGTCTTCGATTTTAACAGCGGTCTTTGCTGCCGTTTTCTGGCTTGCGGGTTCATCAGGATGAGCCGATGCTATGGGTGCCGCAGCGGCAAATGATAAAAGGGAAGCGGTTGTAATAAGCAGGGCGCGTAGCATAGTTGTCTCCTCAGAGGCTCGACTGAATTAACTCTAAACGTGACGGGTGACAGCCCGCTTATTTTCTACTACCACACGCCACATGAACGAGACCCAAACAGATTTAGTCTGCATTGCCCGCATTAAAGGTGCCTTTGGCGTGAGGGGAGAGGTGAAAATAGTTCCTTTCACGGAGGACCCTGAGGATATGTTTTCTTTTGGCCCGCTATTAGGCGCAGGCGGAGAGGCTGTCCTGTCGCCTACGTCGCACCGCGCCGTGAAAGATGGATTTGCCGTAAAATGCCCCGAAGTGACGACGCCAGAACAAGCTAATGCGATGCGCGGGACAGACCTTTTCACGGCAAAAGGTAACCTTCCTGACCTTGATGAGGATGAATTTTACTATTCCGATCTTGTGGGTATGCAGGTCAAAACGGTGGACGGTAAAATGGCGGGGACAGTCGTCGCGGTGCAAGATTTCGGGGCGGGGGATCTGCTTGAGATAAAGCCTAAAGAGGGCGGAAGTTTCTATCACCCCTTCACCAAAGAGGCCGTGCCCAAGGTTGATATGAAAGCGCGCCGTATAATCGTGAAAATCGTTGAAGCGGAGAACGGGAAGGACCCGAACCCGAGCAGAACTGAAGAAGAATAGTTTTGAAATCTTTAGGACATGACGCTCGGGTTCTGATAGCTTTTGCTAAAATAAATCGGAGTTAGCCATGTCAGATACCACCAACCTTAATCGCCGCAGTCTATTGCTTGGCGCCTCAATGGCGGCCACAGCCTATGCCGCGGCCTGCGCGAAAACGCCTGATGCTGCCGCGGAGGGGACGATTGATCTAACGGGCGTGTCGATTCTGATAACGGGGTGTTCCTCTGGGTTCGGGCGCTTGGGCGCAGAACATTATGCACGCCTTGGCGCGAAAGTCTTTGCCACTATGCGTAATCTACCTCGGCCTGAAGCGGCCGAGCTAGAGGCGCTTGCGACATCCGACAATTTGGATATTACCGTGCTAGAAATTGACGTCACGAAAGATGATGAGGTTCGGGCAGGCGTTCTCGCCGCCGAAAAAGCCGCAGGCGGCGCGCTGGATGTACTGATAAACAACGCAGGTATGTCAATTGCGGGCCCGATTGAAGCGCAGGATATGGCGGCGACGCAGCTTATATTTGACACCAATGTTTATGGCCCGCAGCGCATGATTAAGGCCGCTATGCCGGCCATGAGGGCAAACGGTAGCGGGTATATTTTCAACATCACGTCGCAGCTCGGCCGCATTATCATTCCGGGGTTTGGGCAATACTCCCCGACGAAATTTGCCCTCGAAGCCCTTAGCGAGCAGCTGGCTTATGAAGCTGCGCCCCACGGCGTAGACGTCACCATCATTCAGCCCGGAGGTTATCCAACCAAGATATGGTTTAATCAAAACGCGCCTTCGGCAGAGCTTAAAGCGCGTCTTAATAAGGATATTATTTCGGCCTATCCCGCCTTCACTCAAGGGATGGGTAAACGCGAAGCCGGCGGCGGCGAAGCCGACCCTATGGATATTCCGCGCGCCATTGCAGGCGCGATAGCTATGCCCAAAGGTTCTCGCCCGCTGCGCATTGCTCTGCATCCCGTAGCGCGTCCGCAAGAAGCGGTTAACGCGGTCTCTAAGAAGATGCAGCTCGCCGTATTAGGCAGCTCGCCATTGGGGCCAGTGGTTAAAGCCGTGCTGGATTAGAGTAGCCTTCGGCCGTTTAAGATTTGGCGGTTCTAAGGATTAATCGTTCAAGATGTGAAACGCACTACTCCACCCGCTTGCGTAAATGCGGCATCAAGGCTTCATTCGTCACAATCGGGTCACATGTTTCTAGCACATTGCCGCCTGTGAGGCTTTCGACTTCAAGGCCGGCTTGTTGGCAAATGAACACGCCTGCGGCGATGTCCCAAAGCTGTAGGTCACGTTCCCAAAAACCGTCATACCGGCCAGCGGCCACCCATGCGAGGTCTAGCGCGGCAGAGCCAAGGCGCCGAACGCCTGCGCAGGCGCCCATGACTTGGTGAAGCTCTTTGAGGAATTTCGCGTGGCCGGGCTTACCGAGGAACGGGATACCTGTGGAGAAAAGACAATCTGTGAAAATATCACGCTGAGTCGGGCGTAAGCGGCGGTCGGCTCCGCCGAGGCGGCCATCATTTAAAAATGCGCCTTTGTCTTTCTCGGCAAAAAACATTTCATCATTGATAGGGTTATACACAAGGCCCGCGACAATCTCGCCTTCACGTTCAAGCGCGATGGAGATAGAAAAATGCGGAATACCGTGCAGGAAATTTGTCGTGCCATCGAGCGGGTCGACGATAAAGCGGTGGGTTTTATCTGTGCCTGCGATTTCGCCTGCTTCTTCCATGAGGAAACCATAACCGGGACGATCGCGGCGCAGGTTTTCAAAAATGATTTCCTCCGCCGCCTTGTCAGCTTTGGAGACAAAATCGGCGGGCCCTTTGCGCGAGACTTGTAGATGCTCCACCTCGCCAAAATCACGTAGCAGGGAACGAGAGGCCTTGCGCGCCGCGTTTTGCATCACGGCCATGAGGGGAGATATTCCCGGTACAAATTCGCCTGCCATTGGGTTAATCCGCCCGTTTCACATAAGAGCCGTCTTCTGTGTTCACCACAATGCGTTCACCGATTCCAACAAATGGCGGCACAGCCGTGCGCACGCCGTTGACAAGGGTGGCGGGTTTAAAAGAGTTCGCCGCTGTTTGGCCTTTGACCACAGGTTCTGTGTCCTCAACTTCGAGAACAATTTGCTCTGGGATGGCGATGCTGATGGGGCGCTCCTCATAGAACTCAACATCCACTTCCATGCCGTCAGTTAAGTAGTCAGCTTTGCTGCCAACGAATTCAGTTTGCAGATGGATTTGCTCATAGTTTTCAGCATTCATGAAAACCAGCATTTCGCCTTCAGGATAAAGATAGGTGTGTTTCTTTTGCTCAAGGCGTATTTTTTCAACTGTTTCAGCTGCGCGGAACCGCTCATTGAGCTTACGCCCGTCGAGCAAGTTTTTCAGCTCGACCTGATTAAACGCGCCGCCCTTGCCGGGCTTAACCGCATTGCATTTTACCGCAAGCCAGATTGTGTCTTGGTGCTTGATGATATTGCCGGGACGAATTTCATTACCGTTCATTTTCATGGCAGCTCTCCATAGTCTTCGATTGTCTCTAATAGTCTCTGGCGCTCCTGCGCGCATAATTGACGCGGCTCTATCAGTCTGCGAGGTTAGATGCAATTATTTAGGCAGAGTTTACCGAGCAAAGCATATGGGCATAGTCAGAGACGGATTGACCCATAGGCGAGGCGGCTCAGATGATGCTGAGAAGATTCGCACGCTGACCCGCGCAGCCTATATGCCTTGGGTGGCTGTTTTAGGCCGCGAGCCGCTGCCGATGACAGCGGATTACGAGGCTATCGTCACAAAGCACCGATTTGACTTATTATGCGAAGGCGTCGCGATTCGCGCGCTGCTTGAAACCGAGCTCCGAGGCGATAGTCTCTGGATTGAAAATATTGCCGTGGACCTTTCGCTGCACGGGCAAGGCATAGGTCGTTCGCTGCTTGATTACGCCAAAGAGATTGGGGCTGAAGAGGGTTGCAAGAAAATAACGCTCGCGACGAATGCAAAAATGGCGCGCAATATCGCCATTTATGAAAAATATGGGTTCCAGATTGACCGCGAAGAGGTGCTGTCTCATGGCATCGTCATTTATATGTCGATGCAGATTTAACTAAAATAGCTTAGTTGAAAACAAGCCCTTCATGCGGGCTGTCGAGAAGAAATGGAGGGATATCGACGTCAAAGCGGTCACCCTCAGGTGTCTGCATAGAGTAATTGCCAAGCATCATACCGGACGGGGCCGATAGCGGCGCACCAGAGGTATAGCGAAAGGTCTCGCCCGGTTTCACAACAGGCTGCTCGCCGACAACACCCGCGCCGCGTACATTTTGCACTTGGCCGCGGCTATCGGCGATTTGCCAGCAGCGCTCTACAACAGTGAGATCTTTATCGGTCTGGTTTTCAATCTCGACCGTATAGGCCCAAATGAAACGCGATTCGGCCGGGGAGGATTGGTCATCAAGATAATCTGATTCAACGCGGACAATGACGTCACGCGTGCGTCGTTCAAAAGTATTCATACCATCACCCTCTCAGCTACGCGGCTTATATAGTTTAAAGGCGCTGCGTAGTCTCTCTTAAGCCTTTGTGGCGCAAGGCGCGCGAACTCGCAAGCCTTTAACCCATATGCGTCATAATTTACGCAGTTACTCTTGCGTGAGGCGAGCCCGATGCCTAGAGATTTAACTTGAAACGGAAATGAACTTAAATTGGGATTCGTATGGCTGCGAAACACGGCATTTTACCAGAGCAGGCTATACGTGCGTTGATTAAGCGTGGTGCTGTGAGCGCTGTTCAGGGAATCGGAGGTTCGGATGGTCACCCTACGCAAATACAGCCAGCTAGTCTGGACCTAAGATTAGGTTATACGGCCTATCGTCTGCGCGCAAGTTTTTTGCCGGGGAAGGGGCGCTTAGTCAGCGATGATTTTGAGGCCGTGGTCATGCATAAGATTGATTTGACAGGCGGGGCTGTGCTTGAAACGGGCTGCGTCTATCTTGTGCCGCTGCAAGAAGCCCTTGAACTGCCCAATGATTTGTCTGCAGCGGCCAATCCGAAAAGTTCTACGGGACGGCTTGATGTCTTTACGCGGGTCATAACAGATGGCGGCGAGGCCTTTGACGCTGTGCCGGCTGGCTATAAAGGCCCGCTTTACGTTGAGATTGCCCCTCGGACGTTCTCCGTGCTTGTTCGGCCGGGGGATAGACTCGTGCAATTGAGATTTCGGCGCGGCCCGCTTAAAATTTTAGAAACGCAAACCGTCAGCATTGATCTCTCTGGTTTTGAGCAGGGCGGCGGCATTGTCGGATACCGGGCCAAACGCCATTCGGGACTTGTTGATGTCTCTGATGTTGGCGGCCATGCCGCGCGTGATTATTGGGAACCGATTAAGGGCCGCAGCGGCAGCTTTATTCTCGACCCTGAAGAGTTTTACATTCTCGCGAGCAAAGAAGCCGTGATGATTCCCGAAAATATGGCGGCAGAAATGGCGCCTATTGCCCCAGAGATTGGTGAGTTTCGCGCACATTATGCTGGGTTTTTCGACCCGGGGTTTGGCGTCGCCGCTGCAGGAGGGGCAGGGTCGCGCGCCGTGCTTGAAGTGCGCGGGCGGGATGTGCCCTTTATCTTGCGCGATGGACAACCCGTTGCAAAACTTGTCTTTGAAGCTATGTGCGAGACGCCGACGTCACTTTACGGTCAAAATGGTAGCCACTACCAAGCGCAAGGCTTACGCCTGTCAAAGCACTTTACGGGGTAGTTTTGATCCGCGCACTACGCCGCTACGCTAACCATACATTAGCTTTATGGTGAGAGGTTGATAAAAGGCCGCAGCGCTTGTGTTTGAGGATGATTATGACGATTTTTAAATTTTTTGGTTTTGCCGCATTTTTAGGGGCTCTTGGCTTGTCCGCTTGCGCGACGCAGGCGCCTGCGCCTGTCTCTCGGTCCGCGCCGCCTGCCGTGATTTTTGCGCCCGAACCCGCGCCTGAGCCGATTGTGGTTGCGCCCGCGCCCGTGCCGCTGCCGCCTGCACCGGATTATACAACGCTTCCAGGGCATAGCTCTGTGACCACGCCCGTCCCTGTCGAACCTGTCGATGTTGAAGGATTAGGGCCTGTTATCCCTTAGTAGGCGAGACGCGCCAGATACGGTTGCCGACATCATCGGCGACAAGCAATCCGCCGCCTTGATCTATCAGCACGCCAACAGGACGTCCGCGCGCCTTATTGCCGTCAAGAAAGCCTGTAATGACATCGCGCGGCTCTCCCGCTGGACCGCTGGCGTCAAACGGTACGAAAATCACTTTATATCCACTGCGAGGTTTACGGTTCCAAGAGCCGTGCTGGCCGATGAACGCGCCGCGGCCGAACAGGGTTTCTATACCGGCCATCTTGCCCTCTGAAATGTCCAGTCCAAGAGACGCTGTATGTGAACCAAGGGCATAATCTGGCTTTATGGACCTTGCGACTAGCTGTGGGTGCGTTTGGTCGACGCGCTCATCGATGATTTTCCCAAAATAGCTATACGGCCAGCCGTAAAAACCGCCGTCTTGTACAGATGTCAAATAATCAGGAACGAGATTGTTGCCAAGCTCGTCGCGCTCATTGACAACCGTGTAGAGCTTCCCTGTTGCTCCATCAAAATCCATGCCGACAGGATTACGAAGGCCTTCGCCGAACAGACGTCCCTCGCCAGAGGTGATATCAAATTCCCAAATGGCGGCGCGGCCCTCTTCCTCGTCCATGCCGTTCTCGCCGATATTAGAATTTGACCCGACACCAGCATAAAGTTTGGAGCCATCAGAGGACGCAATTAGGCTTTTAGTCCAATGATGATTACGCGGTCCGCCGGGCAGGGCAAAGACTTGCTGCGGCGTGGCTGTGATTGAGGTTTGTCCGCGAGAGTACGGGACACTGACAATGGCGTCGGCATTGGCAATGTAAAACGTGTCGCCAACAAGGCTCATGCCGAAGGGCGAATGAAGGTCTGTCATAAAGGGAGTTTTAAGCTCCGCTACGCCGTCGCCGTCAGCATCGCGCAGCAAAGTAATGCGCTCGGCGCTCGGTACGCCAGCACCGGCTTTGGTCATAACCTTGGTTTGGATCCAACCCATCAACCCTGTCGAAATTCCTTTTTCTGGGGAATTGCTCTCAGCGACAAGAACATCGCCATTAGGAAGTTGGTAAATCCAGCGCGGATGGTCGAGATCTCTGGTAAACTCTGTGATGTTTAAACCTGCAGCCGCATTGGGCATCATGCCGTCTGGCCACATTTCGGCCTCGGCAATATTTACAGTTGGGAGGAGCTGCTTACTAGGTTGGGGAAGTTTTGGGTTTGCGCCAAATCCAATATCAATAGGGTCCTCGGCCGAGGATGAACAAGCTACTAAAGCAAAAGCCGTTAGGGCTGTAGCCGCTAGATATATGGGGCGCATAGAACTATCCTTATACGGGTCGTTAACGCATATAATCTTTGCGGAGTTCTATCAAGCTTATGCCGAGCAGCTCGCGCCGCCCAAAACGCAAAACTTTGCGCAGTGTGGGTGGTTGAGTTTGACCGGGCCGCGGCTTTCAGTGAGTGTTTTGCCTGTTTCAAACTGCGGATCATCCCACAAAAGCGTGCAGGCTAAGACGGCGGCCTGTTTCTCGCCTTTGCGTTTGACCACCATGCGTGATGTTGCGCACATCATACTATCTGGATGTACGTCGAGAATGCCCCAACAGGCCGTGCTAATTTCTGGCACATCAATGTTTTCATCCATTTCTGGAAATAAGAGCAGTGAGGCGGGGTCAAAGGCATTGATGTTCCAGCCTTGGGATTTAATCAATGTGTCAAATCCCGCACGCGCATCTTGTTCGCTTTCGGCAAACATGGCGCGTCCCGCGATATTTAAGTGAAAGCCGTGCTCGGTAAGCCACGCCATGCCTTTCATCGCAATATCAAAACTGCCGTCGCCGCGTTCGCCGTCATGTCCCTCTTTGGAAAAGTGATCGAGACTTACGCGTAGCGTCATTTTCTTGCCGTAGCGGGCATGGAGGTCAAGTAGCGCCTTTTGCACACGAGGCCTCATCATTGGTTTCATAGCATTGGTAAGAACAAGAAGCTCATGCCCTCGCTCAAGCGCCATCTCGCTCATCTCTATCATATGCGGATTAAGATAAGGCTCTCCGCCCGTAAAGGCGATTTCGACTTTATGGTCATACAGCTCATCAATCTCGTCGAGATAGGGGCGCATATCGTCAGGCGTTAGATAGACAAAATGGTCTGCCGTTGGGCTGCTGAGGATGTAGCAATTGGCGCACTCAATATTGCACAGTGACCCTGAATTAAACCACAGCGTTTTAAGGTCTTTAAAAAAGACGGAGGCCCGCCTTTCGCCTTTCGCGGTGATTGCCGGGTTTTGAAATTTTCGGGGATCAATAGGAGCGTTCATGCGCTTGTCTTAGCGAAGGGAAGCGCACTTGTCATTCACGATACTGTGAAAATTGCACAGGCCGCGAATGAGTATAAACAAGCGATGCGGGAATATATTCAAGAAGCGCGGGACAAAAGTAAAGCATCTTTTACATGTAAAGCCCCCTTGACATGTAAAGCACCCTTGTCTAATAAACGTTAACTGGACAACAAGAGGAGAAAGTCATGTCTTTTAAAAACAACACATGTTCGCAGTGTCAAAGCGTATTAAGCGAGGCCCAAGTCGCCGATATCAAATGCAAACAAAACCGCAATGGAAGAATCGGTGCCTTTTTCGGAATACTATTCGCTATGATAGGAACTGCGCTTGGTATTTATTTTGGGTCGACGGCGTGATTATTAGTTTACGCCGTAAACGCCTTTGTTTTTTTAACTATGAACGCGATAATCAAGCAAACCTAAGCCTTGTTATACTGATATCTTTTTTGATGTTGATGTGGGGTGCAAAATGACAAAGCTACACACGCCGAAGGAGGCCTTGCGTCGTTATTTTAAAATCTTCATTCCTTCGATGATGGCCTATATGTTCTTTGTCTTTCTGGCGGCTAGATTGATTAAAGGTGAGTTTGTAAACGGCCCATTGATGTTTATCGTCGCTCTTCTGCCAGTCATCGCAGCATTAGGGTTTCTCTATGGCTGGTTTCGTTTCATCCAAGAAACGGATGAGCTTGCACGCCGTGTTCAGACTGAGGCTATTATGGTTGGCGTTGCTGCGATTCTAACACTCACACTAACGTGGGGCATATTAGAAATGTTTATAGTGACATTGCCGAGATTACCTGTCTTTTGGGTGTTTCCAATCTTTATGGTCGCGCAAGGCCTTGCGAGTTGGCGTCTATCTAAGAAATATGGCACTGAGTTTTGTTTGCCGTGATTAATACGCTTAAGGAACTCCGCGCGGCCAAAGGCTGGTCGCAAGCGGCGCTGGGCGATGAGCTTAACGTCTCGCGCCAGACAGTAAACGCCATAGAGACAGGACGGTATGATCCGTCCTTGCCGCTCGCTTTTAAAATCGCGCGCCTGTTTGACTGTGCAATTGAAGATGTGTTTTCCGATAGTGAAGATTAAAAAAGGTTAGAACGCCTAATTCAAGCCTGTATATTCAACTAGACTTTACCGTGGCACTGCTTGACTTTTTTACCTGATCCGCAAGGACATGGCGCGTTACGCGAAACGCCGACAAGGTCGGCAGGCGTGATGTCAGCGTTGCTAGGCGCAGCTGTGGCCGCAGGGGCTGTGCCAATTGCGGCGGTGCCTGCACCTGTTAGCATATCCATCGGGCCTCGCGGCGCGGCAGTCGCTCTGACTTGCGGGGCTTGATTCTGGGCCTGAGCTTGTTGCGCTTGGCGCTGCTCCGCCACCCGCATCAAGAGATTAGTGATGG